>WRHA01000331.1 GCA_009783395.1 Defluviitaleaceae bacterium | reverse complement strand
GGGGTCATAATCTCGGCGGTGATACGCCGCGAGCTTTGCGTAAAGCATCGGCTCGCCGCGAATTGCAATTGTCATGGATTGTATTGCTTTTGGAAGGTCGCCCCAGGCGGCATAAATTTCGGCTTCTTTGGAGTAATACGCACTGTCGCGTGTGGTGATTTTTTGCAATGTTTTTAACGCTTGCTCGAACTGGCGCATCTGCAAATGCACATCTGCGGCCTTTTGCAGATAGTACACCACTGTTTTGTCTGTTTCATGTGCCTGCTCGAAGTACGCAAGCGCGGCGGAAAAATCCTTTTTCTCATAAGACATCAGCCCCAAAAGGAATGCAAGATCGGCATGGGCAGGGTCGACTGCAACGGCCTTTTTTATGCCTTTTGCGGCCTTGTCAAACTCACCTGCCAAAATTGCCGCTTCAATATAATGAAGCAACACCTGAAAGTTTTTAGGTTCGATCGCAAGCGCACGCGTCATACACGATAATCCTTCGGCGTACGCGCCAAGCTGCATATGTTGCACCGCAAGATTATTCAAAACCGCAACATTTTCGTCAAACTCAAGTGCGCGCTTATACAACGGAACAGCTTTTTCGCATTCCATTTTTTCTGCAAAAAAGTCTGCACGCTCTTTAAGCTTCTCCCACTCGCGCCTAAGCTCCCATTTTTCAAGCGTCTCGCGGAGCGCGCCAAGCTCCGATTTGTCGAAATAATCAACCAGTCGCAAAAAATCAAAAATCCGCTCGCTGAAATTCTCCTTGCGCCGTATTTCCTTCATTCGGGAAGCAAAATAAGAGTGCCCAAGCCCGGCCACCCATGAAACCAATCCTTCCGACAAAAATTCGTCCGCCGATTCGCGCCAATGGTGGTAAACGTGATACAGCACCTCTTCAAAGCTGTACACACGGATGCCCGTTGTTTTAAAAGCGTATGGCGTAAAATTTTCGTTTTGTGATGCGCACAATTGTATGTTTATCATGCTTCATTTTTACTTGAATCTTGCCGCTTAGTCAAGACGGGCGACCTTCGGCTTGCCATTGTCAACCCCGACATATTTGCGGTTGACAATAAATTCTGTTTCCAATAATATAAAAAAAATAAACTGTGGGGAGCTTTAATGTTATGCAAACTAAAAAATTGTCAACCCGTGAGATGTGTTACATCGGGATTTTTACAGCTGTAATATCCGTTTGCGCCCAAATCAGTATCCCGCAACCGGGCGGAGTGCCTTTCACTTTGCAGGTGTGGGCGATTTCTTTGGCCGGCCTTATTCTCGGCCCGAAAAACGGCACTTTTGCTGTTTTGATTTATATATTGCTTGGAGCTGTTGGCGCGCCTGTGTTTGCGGGACTTTCCGGAGGCTTTGGCGTTATCATGCGCCCGACGGGCGGATTTATCCTGTCTTTCCCTGTTGTCGCTTTGCTTGCGGGGCTTGGCGAACGCAAGGGCGGTTTTTCTTGGATGATATTGGGGCTTGCGTCGGGCAGCATTTTTAATTTGGCTGTCGGATTGCTTTGGTTCAGTTGGGTAAACGAGCTTAGTTTGGCGGTTTCTTTTGGTTATGCAGTTGCGCCTTTTCTTATAGTGAGCGTCGTAAGAACGGCTGTATTGCCGATGATCAGCAACGGCATTAAATCCGCGCTGATGAAAGCGCAGGTGTCGATATGAGATTGCGTCCACACCATTTAGGCGACCTCTAATGGTTTTCGGAGGTCGCCGATCTTAACTGCTCGAAAAATTCTCCGCCGTCCGAACTTCCGATGCGTACGGGTATGCCCAGCGCGGCAGACAGTTTTGTTCGCGTTATGCCGTCCAGCATGGTTTCGGTATCTGTTCGAAAGGCGTTTTGTGGGAGGAAGAGTATGTCGGCGGTGATACTTCCTTTTAATTGTGCAATAATGTCCGCGCCTGTTAAGAGTCCGCTTACTGTAATGTTTTCGCCGAAAAAATTATTTTTTACGACGTGGATATTTATTTTCACGCCCGGAAATATTTTTTCAAATTCGTCGGCAAGCCCGCGCATAAACTTTGCGGCGGCTTTTCCTGTTACGATGCCGATGTGTCGGCGACCTTCGGAACGGTCTTTTTTACAGCCCCCCAAAAATTCTTGCTCGAAAAGCTTAAGCATCCCGACGCCGTTATCAAGCTGTAAAAAATCCTCGTAATCGTCGAGTTCCGATAAAGCTTCGCCGGCCATTACATACCATTCGTCAGCCGCGAAAACGAAATTTGTTCCCATTTCTGCGCGGCAATTTTTTTGTGCGGCATGTACTATGTCCAAAACTTCCCTCGCCTCTTGTGCAGTAAATTGCTTTAGCAAGACAAGACCTTCGCGGTGGCGTGTTATTCCGGCGGGAACTATTGCGAGGCTTTCCGCTCCGCGAACGCGTTTTAGCGCGGAAATTGTTTCGCGCAAATGTTCGCCGTCGTTTACACCTTTGCAAATCACTGCCTGAAAATGCATTTTTATCCCCGCGTCACCGAAAATTTTTAACGCAGAAAATAAATTTTCTGCAAAATTGCACCCCATCATTTTTTTGCGCAAATCTAAGTTTGTTGTGTGGACGGAAATTTTCAGCGGCGAGAGATGATAGCCCGCAATTCGGCGAATCTCCGCGTCCGAGAGATTTGTTAGTGTTACATAGTTTCCATGCAAAAAAGACAGCCGCACGTCGTCATCCTTGATGTAAAGCGAATCGCGCAAATCGGGCGGCTGTTGATCGATGAAGCAAAACATGCACTTGTTCACACAACGACGCGGCGCATCCATAAGCGGGCGCGCAAAAACCATGCCCAAATCCTCATCGTCCTTTTCAATTTCAATTTCCCAAATCTCGCCGTCGGGTTTTTCAACCTCAAGCAAAATTTGCGCGTCTTGCACAGCAAAACGATAATCCAGCACATCGCGGATCTTTTTTCCATTAATCGCACACAAAAAATCGCCGGGCTCGATGCCGGTTTCTTCGGCGATGCTTTCGGGCAGAATTTTTAATATTTTATGCTTCATTTTTTGACATTCGCAGAGCGCGTTCCCTTCTTCGATTTTTCACACTTTTACATTTTTGACTTCATCGTCGCTTAAGTATCGCCATTTTCCCGGCGGCAAATCTCCGAGCCGAATCGCGCCGATTGCCACACGCTTGAGCGTGATAACGGGATGGCCGATTGTTTCGCACATTCGGCGGACCTGACGCTTGCGGCCTTCGTGGATTTTTACGACAAGAGACGTGGTTATGCGGCCTGCGGATGTCGGAGGAAGTCGCCGCGCTTTAACCTCTGCGACAGCGGTTTTTCGGCCGTCCAAAATCACGCCCCCGCGCAGTTGCTGCAAGGACGCTTCGGCGGCGCGACCTTCAACAATAACGTGGTACGTTTTTATTATTTCATGCGAGGGGTGCATAAGCGCGTTTGCCCAATCGCCGTCGTTCGTCAAAAAAATCATGCCGCTTGAATCCAAATCAAGCCGCCCCACAGGAAACAGCCGAACCGCCCGCGACGCAGAATCATAAAGGCGCGGCGCGAAATCCATAACAGTCGGCCGCCCCTGCGGATCCGAAACGGTTGTGACAACGCCCTCGGGCTTGTTCAGCAAAATGTAATACTTTTTCTCGCCCCGTATTTTTTTTCCGTCAACAAGAATTTCCGCCGATTCGTCAACCATAGCCCCCGGCGAATCAACCATTTGCCCGTTTACGCAAACGCGCTTTTGTGCAATTATCTCCTCCGACTTCCGACGCGACGCAACCCCCGCCGCCGCCAATAATTTTTGCAACCTAATTTTTTTCACGTTACGTCCACCTTTTCTCGTTGTTCCCGGTTGCATTTTGGGTTATCCTTGCTGTGGAGGTGTTATGTATGATATTGGAAATTATTAAAACCCGCCGAAGCATCCGGAAATTTAAATCCACGCCGGTTGCGGAAGAAAAAATTCGCGTTATGCTTGAGGCGGCAATGCTTGCGCCGTCGGCGTGCAACACGCGCCCCTGGCGATTTATCGCGATTACGTCACGCGAAAAACTGAACCAACTCGCAGAGATCCACCCCTACGCGAAAATGCTGAAAACCGCGCCGCTGTGCATCGCAATCGTCGCACTGCCGAAAACCCAGATTCGCGACGACGGCCTGCCCGAAGGCTTTTTCCCGCAGGATTGCGGCGCGGCAACGCAAAACATCTTGCTTCAAGCCGAAGCAATGGATCTCGGCACATGCTGGTGCGGAGTTTATCCCAAAGAGGGAACGCAAAAAGCCGTAAGTGACACACTAAAAATCCCCGACGACGAAATCCCGTTTTGCCTAATCGCCATCGGCGAAAGAGACGAAAGCCCGAACCCTCGCGGAAAATACGAAGAGGAAAAAGTTACGCACATTCGGTGAACCCGGCGCAATTGAAACGATCGCCGCAATCGGTGCGGGTAGTGACACTACCCGCACCGATTTGCAATTCGCGCATTTCGCCGCAAAATTTCCGTGCCGCGCCAAAGCATTCCCGTGCGACCATATTTTTTTTCAAACTCGTCATCGCCCATTTTAAGCCATTCGGCGGGATCAACGCAAGCGGACGAAGGCGGCATATGCGCATTAAAAGGGCAAACATCTTGGCAAATATCGCAACCAAACAACTGCCCATGAAGCATGTTTTCTTCCTCGGGCGAAAGCTCGTCCTTCTGCGTAAGATACGAAACGCAACGTTCGACGCAAAACCCATCTCCACCCAACGCACCGTTAGGGCAGGACTTAATACATATCTCACAACCCGGCAAACACCCCCCGAAAAACCGCGCACTTTGCGGTTTTTCAGAAAGCGTCAAAAGCAAGCACCCAATATTAAACCGCGATCCGAATTTTTCGGAAATAAGCAGTCCGTTGCGTCCGAAGAAACCCAGACCTGCGCGGTGTGCGAGTGCGCGTTCGTCGAGACCGGGAGAATCGACTAGGATTTTATGCTTGAAATCCATTTTTTTTATGGACAAGGAAACTGCATCCGGCTTCGAGACGTCTTGTGGACACGCAAATATGTCAGCGGAGTTCAATGCACGCTTGGCGTGCTTTTTTAATTCGCCCACTAATTCGCGCAAAAGCCCCTTCACGCGCACGTGATAATCGTCCGCTGTGCCGAGGGACGACAGATTGGCGCAGCCCACCGCACCTTCAACCCCGACTACGATAATGCTTTTCGCCCCCGCCAAAGTCGCCGCGGGGTTCATGCGTCGCTCCGCGTCCGCGCTGACAAACGGAACAAAGGGGCTTGCAAGCCGCGCCCTTTCCAATGGCGCGGCATCACAAACCCCCAAGAGGATGTTATGTTTTTCGGCAAACGACGCGAGAATCTCTGTCACGTCTACAAAACTCCCTCCGCCGATTCCCATCCGACAAATAAATTGTACCGCTCCGTGCTGAATCGCAAAACCGCGAAATTCGGATCATCCGCGCCCGACCAATGCTTTTCCCATCCGTCGCACCACGTTTCTTTTTTTGTTTCCGCGTCGGTTAAAATCTCAACCGTTCCAACGAGGGTGATATTAAAATTCGGCGAATTAACGCACACGCTTGCGCGATTGTTTTTTCCTGCACGCCTTGCCTTGTTGTTATCAAGGCTTACGCCGAACGAAAGCGTTTTTATCCCGTCTGCCCTCGCAATGGATACGGTCGAAGCCGTGGGATACCCCTTCTCGTCAATCAAAGCGAGCGCGCAAAAACGATCTTTCCATTCCGGCGTCCCGTTATTAATAACCTCTGCCGCTTTTGCAATAATTTCTTGGTTCATCATTTCACAACCTTTCAAATTTTTGCAAAGTTTAGCATATGTAACACGACAGCTCACGTGTCGTGTTTATCTCTACCAATCAAATTTAAATTCCGTATAAAATTTCTGCACCTCGCCTTTTTTCACGATGCACGACGGGAAATTCGGGTGATTTATGCCGTCGGGGAAGAGTTGTGTTTCGAGGCAGAAGCCGCTGTGCTTTTGATATGTTACGCCCTTGCCGGTGACGGTTCCGTCGAGGAAGTTTCCGGTGTAGAGCTGCATTCCGGGGCTGTTTGTTGATACCGTCATGCGGATGCCTGTTTTCGGCGCGAAAACGCTTGCCGCCTTGCCTTCGCCTCGCAGAACATAGTTGTGGTCGTAGCCGCCGGTATTGTTTACGTCGCCTGCGGCTGTTATGCGTGCGCCGATGGTTTGAGCCGTGCGGAAATCAAAGGGCGTGCCGGTTACATCAATGAAATCGCCGGTGGGGATGAGGACATCGTTTACGGCGGTTATTTTGTCGGAGCAAATCTCAACCTCGTGTGCATAAACATCTTTTGCATCGAAGCCTTCGAGATTGAAGTAGCTGTGATTTGTGAGATTGCAGATTGTGGTCGTATCGGTTTCGGCTTCGTAATCAATGCGCAAAACATTCGCGTCGGTTAATGTGTAGGTGATTTTCGCACGAAGATTGCCGGGGTATCCGCTATCTCCATCAGGACTCTCATGCAAGAAAACAATCCTGCCCCCATCAACTTCCCCAACACTCCAGCAAGTCTTGTCAAATCCATTGCTGCCGCCGTGGAGGTGATGGATGCCGTTTTCGTTTTTCTCCAGCTCGTAGGCGACGCCGTTTAGCGTAAATTTTCCGCTGTCGATGCGATTCGCGAACCGGCCGACCGCTACGCCAAAGAAGGGATGCTTCTTGCCATAATCTTCAGCACTGTCGAGCCCAAGCGCGACATCAACGCCGCTTACCTCCAGCGAAATAATCGCGCACCCAAGGGGCGTCACGGTCATTTTCATGCCGTTTTTGTTGCGAAGTTCATAAATCATTTCGGTTTCCTCCTTTAATATGCCGAGCGACGCGAGGCGTCTTTCTTCGTCGCGTTGTCGCTCAAATTCCCGCAGTTCAAGCATCGGGTCTTTGTCCATCTCGGGGCGATGCTTTTTAAACACCTTCATTATCAGATACGACGCCGCCATTGCGTAAATGCCGGGGATAAAAAGCAAAAGCGGAAGCCAAAAAAGTGACAGAACCCCAAGAGCGACAAGCGTAAGCAAGCACAAAAACGACGTAAGCATGTGCCGATTCGCAAGAAAGAACGAAGATTTCAGCGTTTCCTTAAAGCCCATATCAAATCGTGCAGTAACGGGGAAAAGCCACGTCGCAATAAAGAGGACTTCTATCAGGATAATGACTTGCGCGGGGAGGATTATGCTTCCCAGCGCGCCCATTTCCTCTATGACATCGGGCAAAAGCAGCATGTTCCACACAATCATAAAGATTATTCCGAAAACAATCAGCCACAAGAGTGTTGCGCGAAAAAAGTTCGCCTTAAACGCGTGCCAAAAATCGGTTGAAATATACCCCTCGCGGTTTGCAAGGCGGCGCGTTGCAACATAAAAAAGCGCGGTTGTCGACGCGCCTATCGTAACAAAGGGTATGCTGAAAAAAATCCACAGAAAGCTCAAAATCACCATATCGGCAACAAAACCCGCATACTTATTAAATGCCCCATCAAGACTAAAAAATTCGCGCATATAGAATTCGCGGACGCGTATAGCTCCGAACCTAAATCGGTCGCCCGCACTCCCTTCTTCGAACTTCAAGCTTGTTGCCGCTTTCCTGTGTTTTATTATAGCGCAAAAAGGGCATAATTTGCAAAAGACAAAAAAATTTATCGAAAGGACTGAATTAATTGGTTCGCTGCAAAAAGCACAAAAAATCTCTCAGCCTGCACAACCACCATCGTGCGGAGGCGGGTACATGCGAAAACTGCGCGTATTTTTCAAAGAAAAATTGCGGAACGCACGGAGAGAACACAGGCAGTGTAATAAACCTTTAAGCACGCCAAGCGTGCATTGGGCACCGTGGACGTCTGTCGGAAGGCGACATTACGTCTCGAAGCCGGATGCGGTTTCCTGGACTATAAAAAAAGAGAGCCGGCGCGTTTACTCGCCGGCTCTCTCTTCATCGGAGCGACCTCTGAAAACCCTAAATTCGCATATGCCGTACTTTTTCCACTCTCAAACATCTAAATTCGCCCCATGACGTGTAATAGAAATCCACCATATA
>WRHA01000330.1 GCA_009783395.1 Defluviitaleaceae bacterium | reverse complement strand
ATTTACACAATAGGGCTAAACTACGACGGCACGCTTAACGAGCCGTTTTTGCGCGAAATGGCGGCGCGCACGGGCGCGAGAAGCTATATCGTTGACGAAGCCGCCTACCTGCCTCAAATTTTTAACGAAATTTTCGCAAGCCATATACGCTCGTCGATAACGGAACTCGACGTGTTTGTAGCCGAGGGCGACACCTATAACGAAGTCGTTGTCCCGATTCCCAGCGCGTTTGTCTCCGAAGCCAATATAATCATGCTGTCATCGCGCCCGATTACAAACCTGCGCCTTTTCGACCCCTCGGGACGCGAGGTGACCTTCGACAACGAATCATACACCTTGACATATGCAAACCGTTATTCCATGATAAAAATTCTGGAGCCGATGGTGGGCGACTGGCTTTTAAGCGTTCGCGGCGTAGCAGAAGATCGCATCACGGTAAATTTAATCTACAATTATAATGTCACGGCTTCGCTTTCGGTTACACAGCCCGATTCGGAAGATCCCGGCATGTTTTTCGACCCCGAGCTTCCGATTTTGGTTCAGTCGGGCTTTATTTCCGGACTGCCCGCATCGCAATTGCAGACACTGTTTGAAGAATCCGTCGCCGAAATGTTTATCTACGACGAGGGAATGAATCGCGTCGAGGCCTTTGAAATGGTCGGCACGGGGGCTTCGTTCGCGCTGGAGTTTTTGCTCGACCCTCCGCGAAATGTCCATATCGGAGTTGGCATAACGCATCCGGGATTCGAACAGGCAACCGCACCGATTGCGGTTTTGTTTGATCCGGAAGTTTTGGCACAATTTGAAATTGAGGAAATTGAACCCCTTCCGACGCCGGAAGCAGATATAGAGCCGCCCGATGTAGATGTCGAACCCTACGAAGTCGCCGAGCCTCCGAGTGAAATAGAGGCCCCCGGCTTTTTAATCTTTGCAATGATCGGCATCGCGTTGATGCTTGTGCTTGCCGCATTGGTTCTGCGTGCTATTTCCATTCGCAGAACGAAGAATCGCTTGTATACAGGGCATTTAGAAATTCGCGCTCTCCTTGCCGACGGCAATTACACCGCGCTTGAAGCCCCCGATTTAAGCACGTTTGCGGGGCAGATGTCGCTTATGGAATTTTTAACAAACAGCCTCGGCGGCGCGAAGGCCGACAAGTTTTCCCTTTCGGGCATTCCTGTTTGGGATATTCACCTTGCGCCCGGCCTGATCGGCAATCGCCCCGTTATTTACGTAAATAAAAAAGCCGCATGTCACGTCACAGACGGCGACGGCAACGGCATTTTCAAGAATAAAATCACGTGGGAGGACAATCAGCAATTAATTTTCTCCCTCCCGGGTGAATCGCCACGGATTGAAATAACCTATCGTGTGGGTGAAGAGTAATGAAATTATCTGCGGATACGAAAGCTGAATTTCAGGCGTTAGACTGCGAGTACGGCGGCGGAATTTCCACGCAAGGTACACGTACCGACGCAATCGATAAACCAATTTTAATAATAGGCCTCGGCGGAACAGGCGCGGAGGCTCTTATTCGTGTAAAAAAATCGGTGAATCGGCATTTCAAGCTCGGCATTTCTTCAAGCGGGCGGCGGCTGGATAAGCCTTCACAAATCGAATATCTCGCGCTGGATTCCGACGACAACATGCTGAATTTAAGCTATGCCGACATGTCTTTCTCCGAAGATGAGTTTTTGCTTTTGGACAATTCAAACCTGACGTCAATTTACAAAAACCGCGAAACCGTTTTCAAAAATTCCACGCAAAGTTGGATCTCAAATAATCTGCGTTTACAGCAGGTCAAGCATGGCGCAGGCGGCATTCGCCAAGCCGGTCGACTTCTTTTGACAATTAACAGCAATCGCGTCGTAGGTCTTCTCACCGAGAAGATTAATCGGCTTACGGTAAACCGCAAGTCTAACGACCTACTGTATGTTTTTGTTTTGGCGGGCTGTGCAGGCGGAACAGGCAGCGGCATCTTTATCGACGTGCCGTATATCATTCGCAAAATCGCCGAGCAAAAAGGCTTCGAAACGGAAAATATCGGCATGGTTTTCCTCCCCGACGTCACACTTTCCGACAGCGTGATTGACGGATCCGCCGCGCTGAATATCAAGGCAAACGGCTTTGCCGCGCTGAAGGAACTCGATTATTTAATGAACATCGAGCGAAACGGCGATGTTTTCGAGCAAAGCTTTGCCGATCTCGAAGTCCGTACAAACGAGCCGCCATACGACCTCTGCCATCTCGTAAGCGCGAAGGACGAACACGGCAAGCTAATGCCCGCCGCAAAAAATTATTGCATGAATGTAGCGGCCGAAACGATAATAAATTTTATCGCCTCCGAGGAAGTCGTCGACGGACAAAGCTACACAATAAGCTCGTACCTTTCAAATATCGAAAACAACAAAACCGCGTTTTTAATGACGCACAGCCAAAAACATCCGGTAAATTATATTTACAATACAATCGGTGCATCCAGCGCGTCGCTCCCGATTGAGCATTTGCTAAACTATCTTACAGCAAAAATGTTTGCGGAGCTTGAATCGCTTGATGAAAAAAATCCGACAATCGAGGATTCGAAAGTCGCCCTTGAAAATCTAAAAATAGACCTGCCTACGCTTGAGCGCGTTTTGGCAACAGGCAAACCGAAAACCCGCAATTTCCGCCGCTACGACCACGTGGTTCTGCAACAACGCCCGGAGATTATCGAAGATGCGATAAAAAATGAGCTGAACCGTCTGAAAGATCATTTCGACACCGCCGCAAATGAAGCCATTGCCTCGTTCAATGAAATCCTCGCCGACAAAAACAATTCCTTCCGCCTGGATTTTTCCGACCTCGAGCGCGGGCCGTTTTACACGTTGCGATTACTGTCCGACCTGCACGAAGGCTCGTTTATCCGAGCAATTGACACAATTCGCAAGCGCGAGATTCTTCAAAAGCGAGAACATCGCGACAGCATCGCGTCGTTTGACGTGCGGCGGCAAGCTGTTATGGCAAAGTTGCTTCGCAAGTCGCTGTTTAATTTCGGAAAAAAACGCCTCGCCGATGATGTAGTTGAAACGACAGAAAAATATTTGCGTGCGTGCGAAAAAAATCTCATGTATGACGCTATCGATCGCGTTTATGAAAACGCGCTTGTTTCGCTTCGCGAGTTTTCCGACGAAACGCTTGATACGGCGTGCGAAATTTTGCACGCATTTAAGGAACTCTTTGACAAATTTAAAAACCCGCAAAATTTTCTCGCCGATGAGCATTTTGCAAAAGATTTGACCGATGCAAAGGAATTTTGCGAAATTTTCGAACGCTCCGAAGAAGTCCCCCTCGATTACAAGCAGTCGCTTATGCGCCTTCTTGCAGACATGCTTGAGGGCTGGAAGGATGCAACCGGCGCGCAAATCGTTGAAAATCTAAATGAATTTGTAACGCGGCAATTCCAAAGCGTAATTCACAAATCACTCGACTATTATTTGACCATGATGGCAACGGCCGGGGACGAAAAACTGGATGAATACGTCACGGATAAAATAAACGGTTTGCACGAGGGCGCGAAGGTTATGTTCCCGATAAACCATGTGCCAAACGGTTTGCATATCGTTTTTCCACCGTATGCATACCTCTCGGTGCCGTATAATGCCCCGCAAATTCGCGGTATCGTTCGTCAATTAAACACAGCGGGCAAAATTTCCAATTTGAAATTCAGCAAAATGAACAATCGACTCTACATGCTGAATTTGAAAATCGCGGTTCCGCTGTATTGCTATACCGAGCTTAACGAATACGAATCCGTTTACGAAAACTCGACAAACAAAATTGCGGGTCTTCATTTATATGAATGCGCGGCGCGAAACTGGAAGCACCTGCCGTCGCCGAATTATGACAAGCTGTGGACAAACGACTACGAAAACGCCCGCGAGCGTCAAAAAAATAATCAGCTTCGCGACCTCTTCGATTTTGCAATAAAATTCAAAATTATCCGCTTGGACGAGCGGCTGAGTTGTTTCAATGTTTATTACGGCGATGAAGTTGATATGAGCGAAAAATTTGCACATATCGAAAGCGGCATCAACGATAAAACCTTTAATGCCACGCAGGCGCGTGCCGCGATTAATGAACTGCGCGGATTTTTAACAAACTCGGCTCGTGAAAAATACACCGCGCCGCTTTACGATACGGAAATCTTAGACGACGGTACGCCCGATCTCGAGTATGCAAAAGGCGTGTTTATCTACATGCCCGCGCTTTGCGAGCGTGTTGCGCATGAGGTTGAGCTTCGACAGCACGCCGCCGAACTTCGTGCCGAGCTTGAGAAGGTTGACCTTAACGAAGTGAAGTACAGCCATTACGCACAAATGTTGTACATGGGCGTGATTACAAAGAATCGCAAAACTTTTCGCTACATGCTGGACGGAAAGTCTCAAATTTTATTCACCGTACAAAATATCACCGATACCTTTGTTGATTTCGACGTTTTTTCTGCCTATATAAATCTGGACGAGGAAATTGCCACGCATTTGCAAAAGAATGCACAGGAGCAGGAAAATCAACTGTCCGACGAGGAGTTTGCAAAAATTGCAAAAATTATCGACGGTTTTATGGACAGTTACAAAGAAAAATCGGAACTGCTTGAAAAAGCGTATCACAACGAGCGCGACGGCATTTTAAAACGCATTTTTTATAGGACCATGCTGGAAGTCTTTGCACGCCAGAAAAAAGAGCTTGCATGAATACCGCTGTTCCCATAATTTTTTTTTCTTTGGGAAAGTGCCGAAAATTTCACCCGACGCTTAAAAGCGCGCTTGCTAATTTCGGCTTAGATAATGTCGGGCATATAGAAATGCCCGAAGACTTTTCCGGCGCGATGCTGAAATCGGAAGTTGAGCGCGTTAGGCGTGCTTTTTTACATTCGGGCGTACAAGCCGACGTGCTTCGTGCGAATTTTTTTATTTACGACGACGAAACCGCGCTTGCGTTTCCCGATTTGTTACATATGGCAGAAAAATTGTTTACGGCGATTTACCCGGCGGGCGTTATAACGGATGTTTATTGCCTGATCGATGATGTGAACTTGCTTGAAAATGCCGGTTCGCGAAACGCGGTTTTTCAGATGCTGGGTGAATTTCAGCGGGACGAAGGTTTTCAGATTTATTTGCTGTCAAATCTGTCCGACAAAAATGCTTTTCTCTCGGAAGAAAATGCCGCGCAAACCGCCGCCTTGCTGACACTTTTCAAAAACTATACCTCAAGTCATCGCGCCGGGGCCGCCGACGCTTCACGCTATAACGAATTCTTTTTTTTGGAAAATTGCAAAACGCGCAGTGGAAATTTTTTGACTGCGGGAAGCGTTGTTTTGTCGGTGCCGCATGAGGCGATTGGGGCATTAATTGCGACGGAGATTTTATTGTACGGAAGCGAGGGCGGCGGAACGGGCGCGGTTTGCGACGTTTTGCCCGCGCCGATATTTCCGCCCAAGCGCACTGTAAAAAGTATGGAGTATTTATGTGGGATTGCGATTCCAAGCGCGAATTTTGCAGACCCTCTGACGCGAGGGCAGTGGATTTCGCGCTTGTTTGGCGAGCGGCTTGAGCGAATAGTCGGCGAAAGCGAAGTGCCGCCCGACGCAGAGGACGACGAGCAATCCGAAGAGGACATGTTCCCGGGCATGAATTTTTACGAGCTTTTGCATCACACAGGCGAAGACGGAGATTTTTACATTGCCGCAAAAGAAGACGCCGAGGCCGCACTCGCCGAGCTGAAAACCGTGTGCGAAAGGCATGAACGCTGGCTTAATGCGCGCCCCGATTTAAAAAACGAATCCCCGACGCGACGCCTTTCGCCGATTAAAACACAAAACCTATTCCCATACGCGCTGGCTTCGGAATTTTTGAAAAGGAAAGTAGAGCTTCAATTTTTGGACGAAAAAATCAAGGTTTTGGAGCGGCGCGTGCGTTCAATTTACAAGTTTCACAAAAGGCTTGCGCGCTGTGGCGACGAAATTAAAAAAACAATCGCGGCTTACAACGAAAAATTCGCGCTGATTGAAATAGTTTTTCACCAGGGCGCATCGGATTATTTTCAAAAAAAATTTGCGGAATATGCCGCCGAAAACAAATCCGAAATCGACAAACTATGCCTGGAAATGACCGAAGCCTTGCGGCGGTCGGAGTTTAATAAATTTAAAACGCGACTCAATGAGTTTGTTGAAAAAAATATTTTGTCCGCACCCATGTTCGCGTTGCCGGTTGCGGACATTTTGCGTGAGATGGGCGAAATCCCTGCCACCGCAGTTGCGGAATGGACGATGCATTGCAATCACATGGGCGTGCGGCTCAGAACGGGCAGTACGCAACTTTACACGGAAACGAATTTATATGTACCGGAGGCGGCGACCGGGCTTGAGGTAAAAAAAATCTGCGAAGCGCGGGGGATTGGCCGCCTGAATCTTTTTGCCGACGAAAATGCCGCTTGCGTCGCCGCGCTGTATCACTCCGGCGCGTTTGACGCAAGCGAGCTGTACTATTTGGCGAGCGAGGACGAAGGTGAGGACGAGGGCGTTGATGAAGAATAATTATCTGATCGGAGATGCCCCCGACGGGGAGCTAAGGCGTTTCGAATGGAGCGCGGACAATAAAAACAACGCGGTTTTGGAATGGGATTGGCCAAAAAACCGCGCTGTTAAGCTGATGTTTATTTTCCCGTGGGAGAAAGAAGAAATCCCCGACATCGAATTTTTTTTGGGCGAAGAGCAAACCCGCGAGATTATTACGCGTGATTTGGCGAGCCATTTCACGATTCCGCTTGAGGCGGAAAAAATGAAGTTTGTTTGCGCGACAGGCTTTTTTAATGAAGATAAGGGGATCAGCATTTGCAGAAATCCCTATGTGACGGACTGGGTGTATCGTAAAATCGCGATTACCGCCGACGCGATTTACAAGCCCATTTCGCTAAGCCCGTTCCATAAAGTCACATTGCGTGTAAGCGCGAGCGATTATTCGCCCCTAACCTGCGATGTTTTGCGCTATGCGATTTACGAACACGGCCAAAAAGCCGGCGAATACCCGCTTGATGCGCACTCAATGTCCGGCGCGTGCGGTTTTTATCTAAAGAAGGAGCAGCGCGTAAAATTTATTCTGGATGAAAAATTCGGGCATTTGTTTGAGCTTCGGAGTTGAAAATTCATTTGATCACCCCATCAAAATCCCCCGCGCCATAAACTCGATTTCCGCGATAGCAACGGCAAGCGCGAGAGCCGCCGCGTCTGCCGCGTGTTGTTCCGCATAAATCACGAAACGTTTTGCCATTTTATCTATCTCGCTGAGTTCGCCCAGTTCGTACATATCATCAATCAGCTCCAGCCGCGCCTCGAGGAGGGGACGCTCGGAAACAGCCAAATCGTAGAGATTTCTCGCGCTTCGATAGTTGTTCCATGCGGTGATTGCCGCGAGTTCGAGTTGGCGCGCCAGTAAATCGCGTTGCTCCCGCAGTAGGCTGAGTTCGGCGTGGCTCAGATGCCAATGGGCGTCCCTTAATGCGTTTTCTGTGACGGTTAGAGCTACGTTGTTTTGCATTAAATGCCTGCGAAGCTCGTCGGCGGAGCGCACCTGTACCCGGCCCGGCGCGGGAATCGTGAAGTCGCGGATAAATTCATAGCCCGACCGGCCGCGCCTTGTGTTTATGTGGAGTTGCTCGGTTTCGATTGTTTCGCGGTTTAGCTCGATTTGGCTCTCCAGGTTGTTCAAAACAGCGGCCAAATCTTCGAGGTCGTTTTGTGTGGTGAAGCCGAGTTCTATGCGCACGTTTTCGAGCGCGAGTTGACGCTCCGTCAGCTCGCGGTGGTGGGTCAAAAATTCATTTTGCACCATGGCAAAACTTACGCCGTAGTATTGGAAGCGAAACATGAGCCGTTCGAGTTGTTCGGTTTCGCGCCTTTGCTCGGCTACGGTGGCGTGGCCTGCCGCCGGTTGCGGCGCGGCGGTTAGTTGATTTATCAAAGACTCAAGCATCGCCTCAA
>WRHA01000329.1 GCA_009783395.1 Defluviitaleaceae bacterium | reverse complement strand
GAAACGCCGAGTTTTGCGGAAGCGAAAGCGGCGGGCGACAGGCTTGTCTCTATGTATGAATCGGGCGAAATCGACGAAGTATACCTTGTGTACACGCAGTTTTTTACGGTTCTTTCGCTCGAGCCGATTATCCGAAAAGTGCTTCCGCTTGACCCGGATTATTTGCGCCGCGTTGTCGGCACGCATTTGAGAGACGGCGAAGAGTTTGAAAATTTGGGCTTTTTTGCAAAGCCCGACCCCAAAACTGCGTCGTCGATGAATCAAGAAGTTGAATACGATTCCGGTATCGAAAACGTGCTTCGGAGCTTGATTCCGTGGTATTTATCGATGTATCTTTACGCCGCGATGGCATCGTCCGCGCTTTGCGAGCAAGCCGCTCGCATGACAAGCATGGACTCTGCCACGAAGAATGCCGGCGAAATTATCGAGAAATTAACGCTTCAATATAATCGCCAGCGTCAAAGTGCGATTACGCAGGAAATTACGGAAATTGTTTCCGGCGCAAACGCGCTTCAATAAATGCGCCATGGTTTGCCGCGAAGCTCTTTTGCACGATATTAATGATTTGCATGAGTTGTATACGAAGCATTTGCGCGTCACAGAGGAAATCTTGGATGCTGAAAAATGGACGAATTTGTTAAAAACATTGATTGAAAATCCCGATTATCATTTGTTGGTTGGCGAAGTTGACGGCAAGGTCGTGGTTTCTGTTACCCTCGTAGTGATAAAAAATTTAACCTACAGTTTGCGACCGTATGCAGTCATTGAAAATGTTGTTACTCACTCCGGTTTTCGCCGAAAAGGTTACGCTTCTGTTTTAATGGAACATGCGAGTGAAATTGCACAGTCAAAACACTGTTACAAAATTATGCTGATGACCGGATCGAAGGAAGAAGGCACGTTGCGCTTTTATGAGCGATGCGGGTTCGATATGAATGAGAAAACGGCGTTTATAAGAAGGTTCTAAAAGGAGAGGTTTCAATTGGCTAACACGGGAAAAATTTTGCAGATCACGGGAGCGGTTTTGGATATCCGCTTCGATGGCGCGTTGCCCGCGCTTTACAACGCGATTGAAATCGAGCGGAAGGATGGGCTTGAATCCGTTGTGCTTGAGGTTGCACAGCATTTGGGCGATAACGTCGTGCGGTGCATCTCGATGGGTTCGACGGACGGACTTGTTCGCGGAATGGTGGCGATTGACACCGGTGCGCCGATTTCCGTACCCGTCGGCGAATCAACGCTCGGCCGCATGATGAACGTACTCGGCAGGCCGATTGACAACGCAGGGCCGGTTGATGCCAAGGAAAAATGGTCGATTCACAGAAAAGCCCCCGGCTTTTCCGAACAAACATCGACGGCAGAAATTTTGGAAACGGGAATTAAAGTGGTTGACTTGCTGTGTCCGTATGCTAAGGGCGGAAAGATTGGTCTTTTCGGCGGTGCGGGAGTTGGCAAAACCGTTATCATAATGGAACTTATTAACAATATTGCGACCGCACACGAAGGACTTTCGGTTTTCACGGGGGTTGGTGAGCGGACACGCGAAGGTATTGACCTTTACAACGAGATGGGCGAATCCACGCTGAAGGATGGTTCTTCCGTGCGAAGCAAGGCCGCGCTTGTGTTCGGGCAGATGAACGAGCCGCCCGGAGCGCGTATGCGCGTCGGATTTTCGGGCTTGACGATTGCGGAATATTTCCGCGATGTTTCTCACCAAGACGTACTGCTTTTCATCGATAATATTTTCCGTTTCGTGCAGGCAGGGTCTGAAGTTTCCGCGCTTTTGGGGCGTGTGCCGTCGGCGGTTGGATATCAGCCTACACTTGCGACGGAGGTTGGTGCGTTGCAGGAGCGTATTACGTCGACTAAAGCCGGTTCGATTACGTCGATTCAGGCGATTTACGTTCCCGCCGACGACTACACCGACCCGTCCGTTGCTACGACTTTCGCGCATCTTGACGCGACGACGGAACTTGACCGCTCAATCAGTGAAATGGGCATTTATCCCGCGGTAAACCCGCTTACGTCCACTTCGCGGATGCTTGAAAAAAGCATTGTCGGCGACGAGCATTATGCCGTGGCACGCGATGTTCAGCGGATTTTGCAACGCTATAAAGATTTGCAGGATATTATTGCGATTCTCGGTATGGATGAGCTTTCGGAGGACGATAAGCTTACCGTTGAGCGTGCGCGCAGGATTCAACGTTTCCTTTCGCAACCGTTTACTGTTGCGGAAAAATTCACGTCGACGCCGGGTAAATATGTAAAACTTACCGATACAATCGAAGGCTTTAAACAAATTATTGCGGGCGAGCATGACGACATACCCGAGGGTATGTTCCTTAACAAAGGCACAATTCAGGAAGTCGTGGACGAGTATAAAAAATCGCAGGCGTAGGCGGCAGACGTAGGGCGGCAGATGTAGGGTCGGCAGGCGTAAGCGGTGAAATAAATTCTCGTGGGAAGGAACGCGAGCGACGAGTTTCAGATGAAACTTAGGCGTTTGGCGAGTGGCGAAAACATGGCTGAAGCAGTAGGAAAAAAAGTTGAACTGCGGGTAATCGCGCCGACAATGGCGACTGACAAAAGCCCGTATAAATTTAACAAACCCGTTGACATGGTGATTATGCGCTGTAGTACGGGTGATATAGGTATTTTGCCGAATCGTATGCCGATTTCGATGGTTCTCGGCAATGGTGTTTTGCGCATTTTTGACGAGGATGAAGAAAGGCATATGGCGATTCTTGGCGGCGTGGCGCACGCGGGTGATAATATCATAACGATTTTATCTGATGCAGCGTATAAGTCGGATGAAATTGACGCGGGGAAAATTTCCGGGCAAATGGCGGAGTTTAGGCGTCTTATGGATGAAACAGCCGATTTGGGCGAAAAGCAAAAATATCGCGATGATATTCACCGTATGCAGGTGCAGTTGGATGTAGCGGGTGCGGAGGTGAAATAGAAGTGAGCGAGGATGATAAGAAAAAAGAATCGAAATCGGTCGGTAAGTATACGGCATCGGGTGTGGTATTAGGTATCGTTTTCGGGGCAGCATTTGGCATGATTGGGTTTGATAATATTGCAATTGGTGCTGCTGTTGGGCTTGCCGTCGGGACGGGCATCGGTGCGGCAATTGACGCCGGCATTAAGAAAAAAGGCAACAGCGAGAAGAATTAAAATTACAAAATCGGTGAGGTTAGTGTGGCGCTAACATCACCGATTTTTTTGAAAGGGATGAATAAATGAAATATCTTTGTTTGCTAATGCTTGGCATGTTGTTGCTCAGTTCCTGCGGCAGAAATGGCGGCGACTCAGATGATTCCGCTCCAACGCCTGAACCGTATGTATCCGCATCACCCACGGAAACCTCGCAGGATGCTGCGCCCTCTTTTGCGCCCAATGTTGATGTCCCGCGTGGTTATCGTCATCATGTGCTTGAGGACGGTATCAGGCAGTTTTCGATGAGCTTTGTAGCTCCGGAAAATTTAATAAGTAGTTGGTGGCGACAGGAAGATTTCAGAAGAGGTCACCAGGGCGGCCCGATACTTGTGTTTGAGGGTTCTGCCGATGACTATTTTTTTAGGCGTTATTTATTTGAACTGTCCGAGGGAACCGGACATTTAGAGAGTTGGGTTCGCACTTCGGAATATGAATTTTGGACCGGGCTTCTTCCGCGAAATTCATGGGTGCAACCGGATTCACCTTCCGATATTTTTGTGACAGAAAACGGAATTATCGTAGTGCGTTACGAACATACATCATCGGAATGGATTGGCTGGGACATCACGCCGGAAGAGCATCTCACATGGGACTGGGATACTATGCCGCCACGCCGCTACGACGAATATATCACCGCAGTATATTTTTTCCGGCAAGATGGACGCGATGTTCGGGATTTTGGCGCGCAAATATTTTATTATGCGGTTACGTTTGCGCCGGCGGATATATTTGCGGAACGGGATGCACAAGTGCGGGGCATTTTGGAGAGCATTCGCTTTGGTGATGTACCGGAGATTTCGCTGACTCCTTCGGAAATGGCAGACGCATTGGGCATTGACGGAAGCAATTTTCCTCGCATAAACGGCTCTACTTCAACAATCCCCCTTGTGCAAAATATTTTCATGACTATGTACGCCTCCGGGCGCGGATTGGACGATATGCATATTAGCATGTGGGATTGGTCGCCGTATTGGATTGCCGGCGCGGCGCGTACCATCCCGTCCTATGAATTGCTTATCGGAAACTATGTGGATTTGATTCTTGTTCCCGAGCCTTCTGCGGCGGCTCTCGCTATTGCAGAGGAATCGGGCATTGAGTTGGAGTTTACCCCCGTTGCCGTGGAAGCCCTTGTGTTTTTGACTTCCATGGAAAATCCCGTTACGGACATCACGCGGGAGCAACTTTTGGCGATTTACTCCGACAGGAGCATAACAAACTGGGAGGAATTGGGCGGCTTGGACGGTGCGATTATCCCGCTTAACCGCAATTTGCACTCCGGTTCACAGACGCTGATGGATAACTTAGTTTTGCGTCAGGAAGAAATGCACGAATCTCTTGCACCTTATCAAATTGGCGGCATGGAGGATATGCTTGGCGCAATAAATCATGCATGGGTGCTGTACGATATGCCCGAAAACACATTCACCATCGGTTACACCGTGTACTATTTTCTTCAACAACAGCCCGTTGTTCCGCCGCTTGATAGCATCAGAGTGATGAGCTTTGAAGGAATTACGCCAACTTCTGAGACAATCGCAAGCGGCGAATACACTCTCACCACCCATTATTACGCAGTAATCCGCGCAGACTCACCCGCAGATTCACCGGAACGGCTAATCCGTGATTGGCTTATATCGGACGATGGACAGGATGCGGTAGAACGAGCGACACTGGGCAGAATACGATAGGAGAAAACATGGCGATTTTTTGAGAAATAAATTCGTCCACCTCGTAATATACATGTCTATGGGTGAGGCGGATGAATCGTAAGAAGATTTTAACAGGTGCGTTAATTCTAACCGCGGCGGGTGTTATTACACGGATTTTGGGGTTCGTTTATCGGATTTACATGTCGAACCTCATGGGCGCGGAGGGCATGGGGCTGTATCAGCTTATTTTGCCTGTATACACGCTTGCTTGGAGTATCGCTTGCGCGGGGTTTAATACGACCGTTTCGAAGCTTACGGCACAGGAGCGTGCAAAGGGCGAATTTGGCAATATGTCGCGAATGTTAAAGCAGAGCGTCGTTATTACAACGGTGCTGGGTGTGTTTTTGACATTCGCTCTTTATTTTGGGGCGGAAATTTTGGCAGAGTATTTTTTCCGCGACGCTCGAGTAGTTTTGCCTCTGCAAATTTTATCGCTGGCATTTCCTTTTATGGCGGCAGGAACGTGTTTTCGCGGGTATTTTATAGGCTTGCAGGAAGCGAAAATTCCCGCGTTTAATCAAGTTTTGGAACAAATCGTTCGCATGATAGTGATTTATTTTATCGCGGCGGCGTTTGTGCCGAGGGGGCTTGAATATGCGGCGGCGGCGGCGTTGATTGCGATTGTTGCCGAGGAGATCTTTTCGTTTGGATTTGTGTTTGTCGCGTATAAATTACATAAAAAAAAGCGACGTGCTGTGTTGGGCGCGGTGATGAACAAGTTGCCGACACTTACGTCTTCGCAAACCCTTGGGCTTATTTTTGGCATGGCTTTGCCGCTTACGGGAAATCGTGTTGCGGGGTCGCTTCTTACGGCGTGGGAGAATGTACTTATTCCACAGCGGTTGCAAATGTATGGTTTGCCCGCGACGGAGGCGATTGCCGAATTCGGAAGGATTCAAGGCATGGCGGTGCCGCTGATATTTTTCCCGACGGCAGTTTTAACCGCGCTTAGTGTGACGCTTGTTCCGGCCGTGGCAGAAGCGGCGGCGGCGAAGGATTTTCGGGGGATTTCGTCGGTCGCATCGAAGGCGTTATTATTCGCGTCAGTGACGGGCATGGGTGCCGCATCGCTGTTTGTTTTCTTTGCGCATGAGCTTGGTATGGCGATTTACAATCAGCCGATTGGCTTTATGTTACAGCTTCTCGGCGTGATGGCTCCCTTTATTTATATGCAGATCCTTTTGTCCGGCGTTTTAAACGGGCTGGGTTGCCAGATGTTTATTTTTCGAAACAGTCTGATTTCGTCGGGGATTTGCATCACGTTTATCTTTCTCTTTGTGCCGCAATTTGGGCTTACCGCCTATATTTTCGGATGGCTTGTGTCGCTCGTTGTTGTAATCGCTCTTGGGCTTCGGAAAATTCGAGAGTTTATGCCGATTGAAATGGCGTTTAATCGGTGGTTTCTGCGACCGCTTGCTACGGCTGTTGTGGCAGGGTTTGTCGCACGTTTTCTCGCCGACCGATTTTTTCTTGAAGCCGCGGGACTTCGTATTGGGCTTACTGTTTCGATTGTTATTCTCGCCGCGATTTATTTTTTCGGGGTACTGCTTTCCGGCGCGATTTCACGCGATGAAATAAAACGGCTCTTTGCTCGCAAAACGTAGGCGACCTCTAAAAAACCTATGTAACTCCGCCGTCGAGCGGAATGATTTGTCCTGTTAAATAGCTTGCGGCATCGGATGCAAGAAATACCGCCAACTCGCCTGCCTCGGCGGGGTCGCCAAATCGCCCGAGCGGAATTTCGTCCGCGAAGGCGATTTTTTCTTGTGTCGAAAGGCGATCGTTCATGCGAGTTTCAAATGCGCCACATGCGATTGCATTTACACGAATGCCGGACGGCGCAAGCTCCCGTGCGAGTGCCTTTGTGAAGCCGTTTATCCCCGCTTTTGCCGCGGAATAAACCACCTCACACGATGCGCCCGCTATTGCCCAAATCGAGGAAATATTTATGATACAACCCGCTTTTGCGCGCACCATGTTTGGGACGGCGCGATGGGATGCGTGTATCGCGGAGAGCAGGTTTGCAGAAAGGATTTTTTCGATTTCGCAAAGCTTCATTTCTGAAAAAAGCCCGAAATGCGCCGCGCCTGCATTGTTGATTAAAATTTCGACAGGGCCGAATTCGGCTTCCGTTTCTGTGAAAAGTCTGTCACATTCGGCGTAGTTTGAGACGTCGGCAGGGATGGCGCGTATGTTTTTTTCGATTGCTTGAATTTCCGCCGCCGCTCGTTCAAGCTGAGCAACATCCTCGCGACAGTTTAAAACTATCTTGTTGCCCTGTGCGGCAAATTTTTTTGCAATTGCAAATCCAATACCCCGCGACGAGCCTGTAATCAGAATCGTTTTCACATACGCCTCCGTTCAAAATCAAGCCGATAACGCTGCACCTACCGCTGTCGCGAAAATCGCGTCTTTGGGGATATGGAATTTCACGGGATGGATTTTTTCCAAATTTGCAAAGGCCGTGGCGGCGTGGTCGGCGGCAGAAAGCGCGCCGATAAGAACGATGTCTCTAATTTCAGTGTTTAGCGTCGAAAATACCGCCATCATGCCGATGCTTTCGAAAATCATGTTGATAAAGCCGAGTACAAAATCGGCCGGTTTTGCGTTGTCGCTCATATTGCCGAAGTTCGAAACGGTTATATCCGGCGGTAGATTTCCGATTTTTTCGCTTGATATGTCCGAAAGGCGCAGGTCGATTGCGGAAAGGTCGCCCGATTTGGCAATTTCCATAACCCCCGCAAACGAATGCACGCCCGCAAACCGTTCGCAGAGATTTAGAAGCATTCCGCCGCCGACGCCGCTTCCGCCGATGTGCGTAAGGCCTGATTCATCGGCTTGAACAAGTGCGGTTCCCGTGCCTACGCTAACG
>WRHA01000328.1 GCA_009783395.1 Defluviitaleaceae bacterium | reverse complement strand
AGTTGACCCCACGCTTCTGTAATATCATTCGCGCCGGGGCGGAAATTGCTCGAGCCGAAGCCGTTGATCCCACTCGAAATGCGATCCCAATGTTCGTCGGCGGATTCTCCGGGTGAAACCGCCGTGTCATACCCCGCCATGTAAAACAAATACGGTCCCTCAAGCAAAACGTCGGCGTTTATCATAAAAATTACATCGTCGTGATTTATCGAGCTTGCATAATACCACGCGCCGAAAAGCCCCGCTTCTTCCGCGCCGAAAAATACATAAGTTATCGTGTAATAATGTTCCATTTCGCGCATACGTGACGCACTTTCCATGAGAAGCGCGGCTCCCGAAGCGTTATCGCTCGCCCCCGGAACGAAAACCCCGTCGTAATGAGCCCCAACGATAATCGTTTGCGAACTCTGCCCCGGGAGGGTTAACACAACGTTTTGGCTTCCGCGGTCGGCACGCAGTCCAAGATTTGCAAACGGCGTTGTGTTCAAAATGCTTAACGCAGGAAACAGCGGCAATGGCCAATCCGACCGCACATCACGATAATAAAACGGCTGAATCCATGCGGCATCAAACCCAAGCGCGAGAAGCTCGGCGTAAATCCACAACGCCGCCTCAAGCTCCGCATACGAAAACGAATATCTGTCGGGAAAATTCCCGCTGATAAATTCAATTATCCCAACCGAGGGTTCGCCATGCGGCGCGGATGTATCGACGCCAATCCTCGTCTCCGGAGGCACAGCTCCCGGCCGCACAATTATTCCCACAAAAAAAACCGCAATCGCTAAGAGTGCGGTTGCGGAAATTAAAATAACAGACTCTTTCATAAAATCCCTCCTTTGTGGTATTCTACCATAAGAAAGTAGTAATAATCCACTTTAGAGGGGACTTTTTTATGCTTTGTCAAAAATGCCAAACAAACCAAGCATCGGTTCACATGCAGCAATTTATGCACGGGCAGAAGGTTGAATTGCATCTTTGCCAGGAATGTGCGTTTAAAATCGACAATCCCGAAATGCTTGTTTCGCTGGAAAATATTTTTAAAGGCTTTTTGGATCAACTCACCGCGCAACATTTCCCCCAAGGAGCAATGCCTTCGGGCGCGGCGGCGGGAGCGACAGACAAAATCAAAGCCAAACGTTCTCCGGTAAAAGCATGTGCGCGTTGCGGCATGACATTTCACAAGTTTAAAACAGGCGGACGGCTTGGCTGCGATGTTTGCTACAAATCCTTCAAAACTGAAGTCGAGGTGCTTTTGAAAAACGTACAGGGCAGTACGCGCCACGAGGGCAAATACCCGCGCCGCATGGGTGCGGGAATTTTTAATAAACGCCAAGTAACCGACCTTCGCGACAAGCTGAAAAAAGCAATCGAGCTTGAAGACTTCGAAAATGCCGCTCGCATTCGCGACGAGATTCGCGCCCTCGAAACAGCGAACAACTCAGAGACAGGGAGTGTGATGACGGAATGAACATGCCGTGGTATCAAGAGCCAATCAGCGATGAAAGCGAAATCCTGTCGTCCCGAGTGCGACTTGCGCGAAACATAAAAAAATATCCCTTTCGCAGAAAGCTTAATCCGACGGAAGCGGGGATAATGGTTGCCGAGGCCGCCGATGCAGTAACAATGGGCGGAAGCTTTTTTCGCCGTTTGGAGCCGGAGAATTTCAGCAAAACGGAGCAGTCCGTTTTCATTGAAAAGCACATCGTCAGCCCCGAATTTTTAAACGGCAACCTCCCCAAGGGGTTGCTTATAAGCGACGACCAAAACGTTAGCGTAATGCTGAACGAAGAAGACCATGTGCGGATTCAGTCCATAAAACCGGGCGACAATCTTACGCAGGCTTATGAAACAGCGTCGCAAATCGACGATTTAATCGAGGAGCGCGTCGAATTTGCATTTGACACGGAATACGGCTATCTCACGGCCTGCCCGACAAACACCGGCACCGGGCTTCGCGCATCATACATGATTCATTTGCCCTGCCTCTCTCGCGCCGACACGAATTTGCCCTCGAATTTATTTTCCAATCTGGCAAAATTCGGCGTCGCAATTAGGGGAATTTACGGCGAAGGCACTGCACCCATGGGCAGTATTTATCAGATTTCAAACCAAAACACGCTGGGAAAATCCGAATCGGATATAATCGCCGGCCTTAAAACCGTCACACAAAACGTCATCACACAAGAACGCATCGAGCAGGAAAAAATGCAGAAAACAAACCGCCGCCATCTCGAAGACATCGTGTATCGCGCATATGGCATTGCTTCAAACTGCCGACTGATTTCCGCCGCGGAGGCAATGAATCTTCTGTCCGACATTCGGCTGGGATACAATACAGGCCTCTTGGATATGCCAAAAACACAAAAGCCCATCTACCAAATAATGATGGAAATTCAGCCCGCGCACTTGCAACGCACTCGCGGCGAAGATTTGGACGAAACACAACGCGATATAATACGTGCGGATTATTTACGAGAAATTTTGCTTCGTCCGGTTTAGACGAAGCGAAATTGGAAGAAAAAAAACAAGAATGAGGTGTTGTGCCGTGTTAAATGAAATAATCTTTACTGTAAGCGAATCTCTCGACGGCGGGTATGAGGCACAAGCGATAGGACATTCGATATTTACAGAATGTGACGAATATAACGATTTACCCACAGTGCGCTTGGCGCACATTTTTTTTGCATAATTTCACGATACAAGTTATTATGAACAAAAAATTACCAGATATTCGGAGGTGCACAATGGGAACATTGGGGCTTGATATGGAACGCGGATTATTTTTGGGCATTGACTTCGGTACGACAAATTCCGTTGTCAGCATATATGACTTTTCGGAGGGCGATGCGCAAACCATCCCGATTGACGGCTCGAATATCTTTCCGACGGCGATTCAGTTCGAATCCGACCCGGAGGACGAGGACAAGCTGTCGCGAATTTTTGGCGTTCAGGCCAAGGAAGCCGCCATAATCTATCCGCTGTCTACGATTCTTTCAATAAAACGCTACCTCGGGAGCGATCAAAAAATTCCCGTTATTGTTGACGATAAGGAATTTAATTTTTCGCCGGAGCAAATCGCGGGCGAGATTTTGGGATACCTCAAGCAAAGGGCGGACGAATACGCCCAAGAAGAGCTGGGCATCACAGGCGAATTTTCCGGCTGTGTGATAACAGTACCCGCAAACTCCACGGACAAACAAAAGAAAATGACCAAGGATGCCGCCGTTTTCGCAGGGTTCGACCCCGAAAGCATTTATCTTCGCTTAGAACCCGCCGCATCCGCAATTTCATACGCCGTGCATGAAGAGGCAAGCAAAAAGGTGCTTGTGTACGACTTCGGCGGCGGCACTTTTGATGCCTGCGTGCTTGAGATAAAAACAGAAGAAGCGGGCGAACCCACGATTTCAATCATGTCAACCTATGGCGACAACTCCCTTGGCGGAAACGACATCGACAAGGTAATCATGGACATTGTGTACGAGGAATTCAAAAAAATCACCGGGGAGGAAATCGACCTCTTCGATGAAAACTCCGACGACGGCGTTTCGCGTCGCCAGAAAAAGGTCGCACTGGTGCGCCTTGCGCAAGCCGCAACCCAAGCAAAGGAACGCCTGAGCCAAACAAAATCCACAAAAATCACACTCGCGCCGCTTATCCAAGAGCCACGCATAGTAAACATCAACATGGAAATCACCCGCGAAGATTTTCTAACCCACAAACGCATAAACCCCCTGGGCGACAGCCCCGAGCATTTTGCAAAATTCGAAGGCAAATCCGCAAGCGACCTGGTAGAAGAAACCCTGGCGTGTGTAAGCCGCTGTCTTGAAGCCGCAGAATTATCGGAAAAAGACATCGACGAAATCTTCCTGGTCGGCGGCAGTTCTTCCATTCTGTATGTAAGCGAAAAAATCACCGAGCGTTTCGGCAAGGAGCCGTTCAAATCCAAAATTTCGCCCGCCCTGTCGATCTCGCAAGGCGCGGCATATTATTGCAACATGATTATGATGCCGACGGTTCGCGGCCCCGTAGTTCAAGAGCGCACGATTCACCCACTGGGGCTGGAAATTTCCGGCCGCCGCTTTATGGAAATCGTTGCCGCCGGCATCGACATCCCCAAAGGCGGCCTGACAGTAGACGCCCCCGAACCCCTAATGACCAACATGGACGGCGTAACCAGCATGGCAATAATCGCATGGGAAAACACCACCCCCACCGACGAAAAAGGCATAACCGTAAACCGCGACGGTATGAAACGCCTGGCCGGCACCTCCCTGCGCGGCATTCCGCAAGGCCCCCGCGGGCAGGAAAAGGTCAAGGTCTCCTTCCACGTAGGGCAAGACAATATGCTTCGCGTAATGGCACAAAGCCTATCAACGGATGGCATAGTCACAGAACTTTCAGTAGACGAACTCTACGCCGGCTAAATCCCCAATGCAAGTTTTTTTGTAAGCGATCTGTAAAAAGGGACGTGCAAAATGGCAAAACAAAAAACAAAGCGGAGCAATTCGCAAAAACTATATCCGGCGTGGCGCGAATATAACCGTGCGCGAGGGAAGCGTGCGAAAAAAATAAGCGAGGCTGTAGGCGCGTTGATTGCGGCGGATACGGTCGGCTTTTCGCGTGTTGGGGACAGCGACGAGGCGGCCTATACGCATCTGATCGCGCTGATGGATGTGTACCGCCGCGTGATTGACCTTACGAATAAAAAATCGCCGGAAAGCGAAACCGTTAGAGTAATGATTGCGGGGATTTGTGAGGTTCTCGGGGCGCGCTTGCATGGATTTGAGGAAAACGCTTGTGACGACGTGAATCCCATTTCGGCGGAAAAACAGGCCATTATTCAAGACGCGGAAAAAAAAGCGGCGGAGCAAATTACCGCACGGGAAAGCATCGACGAGCTTTTTGCGATCTATCGCGACGGGCTTACCGACTGCCAACAGCGCGTAGATGATTTGCACAACAGAAAGGTCGCCAGACTCTACACCGAGCTTATCGAGCGCGAATGGGAAGAGCTGGGCAATATAATAACTGTGCAGGTCGCCGCGCTTAAAGGAACAGGTGCGCGTGATGCCGTGATTTTCAGCATCGCCGACGCGCTTGGCGAAGCGTACCAGCAAACCGAACCGATTGTGAAAAATTTGCATAAGCCGAAAAAAAGCACGGCAAGCCGAACGCTCGAGGAATTTGCAAGCGAGTTGCCCGATGAAAAAATCCCCGACGGCAAAAAGTTTTTCGCCGCGCTGGATACACAGTCCATTGCGATACTTGATGAAATCGAGCTTGGATACAAAAAAGCGGCGTATAAATTTCGCCGCGATATTGCAGATGAAGTTTTGCTTGCAAAGGAAATTACGCAAACGTTTGAGCAGTTGCAATTGCCGCAGGGAGAGGCATCTTCGTCCCCATGCCTCGAAATACTCAGTGGCATTAGCGAAACGCTTGAAATAAAAACAACTTCGCTTAATGAAAGCATCGCCGAATTTGAAATAAAAGGCGCGCAAAGCTCGAAAAATTTTTCCGATAAAAAACCAATTTATGATCGGGAAGAAATTCTGCTGCAAGTGCGTGATGCTTGGCTTGCGAACCCGCCGAAGGAAAACGGAGTGAGCGAGTTTTTCGAGGGTTGCGAGGCTGTTGCATCATGCCGCAACAGCTCGAAAAAGTACATCGAAGCGTACGCGCACACGATTGAAAAATCATCTCTGCGGTTCAAAAAGGAAGTTTTGCTTTACGAAGTATGTACTTTTGAGGAGATTCTTACCCACAGCGTGCCGCGTCTGCGTGAATCCGCAGATGCCGGCGGCGGGCAAAACGCTTGTGACGGCGACATTCTCACCGCCGTTCTCGCACTTAACGACACCTTTCGCGCTCTTGCCGTAATTTTAAAGAAAAACAACATCGAAATAATTCGTCCCGACGCAAAGACGCAGTTCAATGCACGCGAACACGAGGTTTTGGTCGCGGAGAAAAATGCCGACTTCCAAAAAGGCGAAATTATTAAAGTTATGACGGCGGGCTATCGCTTTAAGGATCAGGTTGTTTTAAGGGCAAATGTAATTGCGGCGAGGTAGTGATTTAATGAGCATTTTATTTAATCCGACCGATTTGAAGGGAGAAAAACATGCAAGCGCAAGCATACGAAGGTTATTTTGAAAGCGGTAAATTTTATACCGCCGACAAGCCATTGCATATACCGGAACGTAAGCGTATCTTTATTACCATTCCGGGTGATGTACAAAACGAAACTGAAAAGCAAATTGCTTGGAATGAATTCAAGCTCATGATAAATGACACAGAACATGAAAACGCATTGTTGGATGACGATACTTTTTCCCGACGGGATAGTTGTTGGCGACTTCCGAAAACCCTAAATTAAAGGTTTTCGGAGGTCGCTTGAATCGCACACATCACATCCCCTCTGATTTTGCACCTAAGGACATCACACTCGGGGACGGTTTTTATTGCGCCGGCCTTTGCAAGCTTCTTCACTTGTCCGACGGAAACGCCCAAAACACCCGCCAAAAATTTGCTGAGCTTCAGGTCAAAATCATAATCACATCTCATACGAAGCAATAACGGAAATTTCAAATTTTCCGCACCTTCAACCCTGTACTTTACCCCGGAATAGTCAATCCCGCAGGATTGCTGCTTGAGAAAGCTGCGATTAAACGCGTATTCCCATGCCAAATCCGGGTCGTTGTGTGTAAAGCGATCGAATTTATCCGGCGGCAGATCGTTGGGTTTTATGCCTTTTGCAATCGTTGCCTTCCATGTTGAATCGCACTTCGTACATTTGTAAATCAGCCAAATATCGCTCCTCGCACCATTGCTGTTTACGCGAAATTTTTCACTGCAATAAAATTCCATGCTTTTATTACACTTACTGCAATGCCTGATAATTAAAGGTGTATTATCGGGCACAATGCGGCAAGTTATCTCATGCTCATAGCGCATATTGCTCCTCCTAAAATTCGAATTCGTTCATTAGGAATGAGCAAAGGCTATTGAGTTACATAATTCTTAGCGCAATAGCCTTTGCTACGCGCTTTTTCCGAGTTTTAGCATAAAAAAAATCCCCTTCCCGGTCGGAAAAGGATTGCACGCGAAAGGATACAACGCACCCTTTGTTTTTAGAGGTCGCATTCAAAAATTTCGCGGGTTAATCCAATTCCAACAAAATAAAGCCTGCCGCACAAGCGACTCGACTGCAAACTCTGTTAGGCTATCGGATTAACGAATCATTGGTTCACCTCACTTTTTTCTTGCACACGGAGATTAGCACAGATTTTTAAAAATTTCAAATCGGTGCGGGTAGTGACACTACCCGCACCGATTTTTCAAAATCATAATAACTCATGATGGAGTCCTCGTAGTAGGGGATGATTTTTTCGGGCGGCGTTTTTGCCAACACTTCGGTTGCGGAATCGGCGCGAAGTACGTGGACTCTTTGCGTGGCTTGCAGGGTTTTGTTTAGCGCGTCCACTGCGCCGCGCAGGAGTTCGGGGTCTTCCATGAGATCATTTGCGAAAATTACCATCTGTGTTTGCCCGAAAAACAGCTGCCGCTCGTCTTTTTCGCACAGCTCTTGCAGTGCCTCCGAAACCGTTCGCGCTTGTGCGGTTTTTATATGCGCATCTTCGTTTTCTTCCTCATCGCTGAAAATCGGCACGGATAGCGTCACCACATACTCGCCGTCCCTCGCATCAATGCCAACCGCCACAACAAATGCCCGATCCTCAATTTCAACCTTATCCCAACACCCCACAAGAAACATCGCCGCAAATGCCG
>WRHA01000327.1 GCA_009783395.1 Defluviitaleaceae bacterium | reverse complement strand
AGTCCGTCTCGAAGCCGGGTACGGTTTTGGGTGCTGTTTTGGGTGCTGTTTCGGGTGAGGATTTGGTTTCTGCCAATATTATTGCGGATCATGTGCGTAGTGTTACGTTTATGGCGTCGGATGGGGTGTTGCCGTCTAACGAGGGTCGGGGGTATGTGTTTCGGCGGTTGTTGCGCCGTGCCGTGCGGCATGGAAAGGGGCTTGGGCTTACGCATTTTGTGCGGGACATTGCGCAAACTGCGATTGATGCGTACTCGCACGCGTATCCCGGCTTGGCGGAAAAATCCGGCCACATTTTAAAAACGCTCGTTGCGGAGGAAAATCGCTTTCTCGAAACCCTCGACACAGGCATGAATTTATTGCAAAAGCAAATCGACGATTTGAAAAAATCCGGCGAAAAAATATTGCGCGGCGAGCATGGATTTAAACTTTATGACACATATGGTTTTCCGCCGGATTTAACGCGTGAGATTTTGGAGGATAACGGACTCGGCTGGGACGATGATGGCTTTAAGTCCGAGATGCAGGCGCAAAAAACACGGGCGCGTGAGGCGCGTGCGACGTTTACTTACATGGGCGCGGATGAAACGGTTTATCATAAATTGCCGCCGAATTTGCCGACAGAATTTGTGGGATTTATGCAAAATTCATGCGAGGCGGAGATTTTGGCGATTGTTGCCGACGGTGAAATCGTTGACGAAGCGCGGGGCGGACAGGAAGTTGCGGTTGTTTTGAACAAAACGCCGTTTTATGCGGCAAGCGGCGGGCAAAAGGGCGATCGCGGCCTCTTGGGCTTCTCGCATAAAGGCGACCATCTCGTCTGCATCAACGACTGCGTGACGGTTGCGGGTAACAATGTTGTTCATGTCGGTGTGGTTGAGCGCGGAGTAATTAAGGTCGGACAAGTCATTAATGCCGGCATCGAAACGATCACTCGTCGTGCAACATCCTGTAACCACACTGCGACGCATCTCTTGCAAAAAGCCTTGCGTGAGGTTTTGGGTGATCATATCGAACAAGCGGGTTCGGCGGTTGACGCAGAGCGGTTGCGCTTCGATTTTACGCATATACAGCCGCTTACACAGGAGGAGCGCGACGCGGTTGAGGCACTTGTAAATGTGTATATCTTTGGAAATTACGCTGTGACAACCGAGGAAACCTCGCCCGATGACGCACGCAAAAAAGGCGCGCTCGCGCTGTTTGGCGAAAAATACGGCGACACAGTGCGTATGGTTTCGATTGGATGCGAGCGTGGAAGCGAGCGTGAAAGTGAGCGTGGAATCGAGCGTGAAGGCGAACGCGGCGCGACCATAAGTGTCGAGCTTTGCGGCGGCACACATGTCAAAAACACGGTCGAAATCGGATTATTCAGATTGCTTTCGGAAACGGGCATAGCCTCCGGCGTGCGCCGCATCGAGGCGATAACGAGTGCCTCTGCGCAGATGCATTACAAGAGCGAGTCGACTGTCCAAGCCGAAAATATCCAAGACCTTCAAGCGGAAAATCGCGCTCTTAAAAAGGAAATTGCAAAAATTCAATCGGCAGCGGCCGGCGAAGCACACGAAGCTGCACTTGCGGATATTTTAAAATCCGCCGAAACTCAGGGTAACTTCCGCCTTGTTTCTGCCAAATTCGAAAACTGCGACATGGACGCATTGCGCAAGCTTTGTGACAAAATCAAAGCCGAAATAAAATCCGGCGCACTGCTTCTCTGCGGTGTAAACAGCGAAACCGGCGCGGTGCAATTCCTTGCCTCCGCAACCGACGACGCCGTAAAAGCCGGCATAAACTGCGGCCAAATCGTAAAAACCGCCGCACAAACCTGTGGTGGCGGCGGCGGCGGCAAACCAAACCACGCCCAAGCCGGCGGCAAAGACGCATCAAAAACCGACGCCGCCCTCACTCAAGCCGCGTCGCAAATGAAGGAAATGCTAAAATAAGCACGCCAAGCGTGCATTGGACACCGTGGACATGTGGTGGGGAGCGAAATGTTCGTCTCGAAGCCGGACGCAGTTTCCCGGTCTATAAAAAAAATCGGTGCGGGTAGTGTCACTACCCGCACCGATTTTTTTTCATGCGCGTATATTACTCCACCAACATAGGCAACCTCCGAAAACCCTTAATGAGCTGTGTCGCATCAATTGCAGCTTTGCCTAGTTCCGCAACAAATCCATAAATAACCTTCTCATGATGATTTCCGGCGTTTCATTTGTGTGGCGAGCCAGTTCAGTAAAAACATCGTACGATGTATGCCTTACCGGAACTGTAAAAGTTTTATTTTCCACGATAATATCCACCTTTCTGTTCAATTTGTCAAAATACGGGTTTTTGATTCCTTTTGCAAAATCCGGTTCGCTGTATTTACTTTTCACACTAAGCCCTCCTTGTACAATTCATATAATTCGACTTCTTCCGGTTCCGCTTTTCTCGCAGAGATAATTCGTATAATGCTTTCATCACGACCGCGAAGGCAATAACACACAAATGTTCGCATCCCACTCAAACTTCAATTTTACCCACCTCTATTCTAACCATTTCCCCAAAAAAACACGTACTAAATCGACCCCTTTACGGGGCTATTCATTCAAGGGAAAACCCGCACGTTTGCTAAAACCTCTCTGTTCTTAGACCCGATAACTGCATCCGGCTTCGCGACGAACATTTCGCTCCCCACCACATGCCCACGGTGTCCAATGCACGCTTGGCGTGCTTAAGCTTGTGAGCGTGCGCGGAATTCGGCGGGGGTTTCGCCTACATATTTTTTGAAAATTGAGCGGAAGTATTTTACGTCGTCGAAGCCGACTTGGACGGCGATTATATCTTCTTCGGTTGCGGATTCGGAGAGGTGTTTTTGAGCTTCTTGTACACGCACCCACATTACGTAGTCGAAAAGCATTACTTTTTCGCGCTCCATGAAAACTTTGTTTAAAGTTTCGGGGGTTGTACCCAACTTTACAGCGATTCGGGCTATGGAGAAATTTTCGAAGAAGTGTTCTTGGATATGGCGTTTTGCGGCCAGGTGAAGGCGAAGAGAGTCTTTTGTATGGAATTTTCCTACGTATGTGCAGAATTCGCGCAGGGCTTTGTCCATGAACTGATAGCCGTCATCGATTGTTGCGATGCGGAGGATGTCGCTTGTGGGGAAGTAGCGGGCAACTTCTCCTGCGAAGGGGAGATTTTGCTCGCTTATATAGCGACTTATGCGAAAGACGATTGTCATTACGATTTTTGCAACGAGGTTTTCCGGCATGGGGCCGGATTGTGCGAGGGCGTTAAAAAGCTCGGAAAGGAGGCCTTTGCAGTATTCGTAATCACCGACAACGGCAGAATAAACAAGCCGCCGCTCGCGGGCGTGGGGATAGCGGAAAGTAATGTTGTTGTCAGGCTCCACGAATTCAATCGGGATAACGGCATGATAGCCCATGCGATAGCGATACCCAAAGGCCGCGTCGGCCTCGCGTGCAGAAATTGCGATTTCCATTGGGGTAGGATAGGTGCGACCTATGCCGATTGTGCAGCGCATTCCCGTGCGTTCGAAGATAGCATGTTTTAAGCGGTCGCCGAGAAGGACTTTTTCTTCTACCGTGAAATTTGCGTTAAGGATTATTGGGATTTCGTGAAAACTGCGCACGAAAGCCTTTGTTTTATGCTCGCGCAAAATGCCGCGAACAACGGATAAGATGCTTATCACACGCAGGTGCTTTTCTTGTTCGGACAGCGCGAGCGCGACACGTTTGTAATGATCTATGCGCACTATAAGCACCGAAAAATCTGTGTCGAAGGGGATTTTGAAATATTCAAAACCGTTGTTGATTTCATTTTCGCGGTCGACATCGCCGCTGAGAAGCGAACGCAAAAATATTTCTTCATATTGAAAGATTCTCTGCTGGTAGCTGTTTTCCATATTCGCCGTCATGCGGCGATTTTCCTTCATTTTTTTCGTACTCTCCAGGGCAAACTCAAGGCAACGGTTTAAATCGCTGGGTTTTACGGGGCGATACATAAAATCAAGCACGCCAAAATCGCGCCCGCGCTTCATATAATCGGACTCGTTAAACGTGCCATACATTAGGAACTTTACATTGGGAAACTCCTCGTTTAGCTCGCGAAATCGCACAAAATGAAGCCCGCCGAAGAATTTGATGTCGGATAAAATAACATCGGGCTTCATATCGCGCACGGCTTTTTGGACATCACCGCTTATTTCGCTAAAATGTCCAACAATGCGAATTGCCGGAAACGCACCGCGTATATGTGCACGAAAATTTTTTATATTTTCGGCGTCGGCGTCAATGAGAAGGAGGTTCATCTGATATGCCCCTTTTGGGTGGAGTAATGTCGATTACTTTACTAATTCAACTTGCCCCGATTTTATTGCATTTATTATATCAAAAATACTTTCGGCACGATTATTAAGCACGATGCCGCTCGGCCTTTGTATAAATGTGTTGTGCGCATCGCTTCCGGCTTGAATCGCAAGTCCGTGTTTTTTTGCGTAATCCATGGCCTTTTTATTGATGTTGTCGGGCATGGACGCGTTGTGGACTTCGATACCGTCCAGGAGAGTGTGGTCGGCCGGCTTGGGGTTGGCTTCTTCAATCCACCATGCCACGCGAAACGGATGCGCTTGCGCAATGTAGCCTCCTTCGGCGCGAACCATCGCACTGAGCCGGGACAGCGGCAATTTATCAAAGCCGGGATTTTCCATCAAAAATTCCGGCGTAAGCCCGTACAGTAAAAAATCTGTGCCGCGAAAGCCGTATTCCATGCCGAAAAATACGTCGAAATTGTACTTTTGACCTTCAAGCTTCGCCCTGTAATATGGCTCGGCATATAATTTTACCATGTCGTCCCATTTCAAATCCGACGGGATGCCACAATTCCCGTTAAAAAAATGGTCGGTGATTATCGCGCCGGTATAGCCCAGACTACTGTAATTCTGCACCATTTCTTCCGGTGAGGAAGAGGCGCACGCGCTTATTGGATATGTATGCATATGGGTTTCGTACAAAAACATGCGAAACAAACCCCCTGTCGGATGTTTTGCTCAGTCTAACATAAAATTCCCACCCGAATCAAAATTATACGCATCACTTAACAGCGAAACAAGTTTCGACTACGCTGTGTAAAATCTTCACAAGTTGACCAAAAAAAACCACTAGCCTATAATTAATGCGTTATGATGGGCAGGGAGTGACGAAATGAGCTCGTTTTGGACGGGGGGCGCGAAATATCGCAAATATTTTATTATGGCGGCGGATTTTTTTCTGTTTTCCATGAGCTATTTTGTGTCGTGGTTTATGATGGTGCGCAGGCCGGATGTTGTGCTTTCGGAACGTATTGATTTGATGCTGATTGGTTATTGTGTTTTTGTAATTGTGTTTTTTCTTAGCTTTTGGCTTTTTGGAATGTACGAAAGCCTTTGGCGTTATGCAGAGGCTTATGAGTTTTTGAAGTGTATGTATGCCATCGCGGTTGCGGTGGTTGTTTTTATGTTTGCGACATGGTTGATTTTTATCAACCATGAATATCGAATTCCGCTTACCGTTTACTTTGTTTCGGGGACTATGGCGGGTGCGGGGGCGTTGTATGTTCGAACGGCGTATCGGGCGTACAGGAGTACTCTGCATCAGAAGGGTGCGAAGAATCGAAAAAAAATGTTGATTGTGGGCGCGGGGGAAATGGGCGCGGCTGTTATTCAGGGGCTTGAGAGAAGCCCGTTTCATCGATTTGAGGTTGTTTGTGCCGTGGATGATGACCCTGCAAAGAGGGGGCGGCGGATTCGTCAGGTTACGGTTGCAGGGACGACGAATGATATACCGCGCTTAACAGAACGCCACGGGGTTCAAGTGATTCTGATGGCAATTTCACATGCGACGGGCAAGGAGAAGCGACGTATTTCAAGTATTTGTGCTAAAACCAAGTGTGAGCTAAAAAAAATTCCCGACTTTTTGGATTTCGAGGAAAATGCACAATCTCTTGAGGCAGAGGTTGTTTCGCGCATTGAAGATTTCTCGCTTGAGGATTTACTTGGGCGGGATGTAGTTGACGTAAAAAGATTTCGCCAAAAATTTTTGGCAGGACAAGTCGTTATGGTTACGGGTGCAGGCGGAACGATTGGTTCGGAGCTGTGTCGCCAAGCGGCTGCGCATGGTGCGTCGCGGCTTGTGATGGTCGATGTTGTTGAAAATGGATTGTATGAAATTCAGCAAGAGCTTATTTACAAGTTTCGCGATTTAAATCTCGTTGCCGAGGTCGCTAACATACGTGAAGAAGCTCGCGTGGACGCGCTTTTTGCAGAGTACAAACCCAATCTTGTTTATCATGCTGCCGCACACAAGCACGTTCCGCTTATGGAAAGCGCGCCGGAGGAGGCCGTGAAAAATAATATTTTCGGCACGCTTAATATTGCGCGGGCGGCAGATCTGCATGGCGTAAAGAGGTTTGTGCTTATATCGTCTGACAAAGCGGTAAATCCGACAAATGTTTATGGTGCGACAAAGCGCGTTTGCGAAATGATTGTGCAAACTATGAACGCCGAAAGCGCAACGGAATTTACAGCCGTACGGTTCGGAAATGTCTTGGGTTCAAACGGTTCGGTAGTTCCGTTATTTAAGGCGCAAATAGCGTCGGGCGGGCCTGTTAGGGTTATGCACAAGGAAATTATCCGGTACTTTATGACGGTATCCGAGGCTGTTTCGCTTGTAATGTCTGCAGGAGAAATGGCGCGTGGCGGCGAAATCTTCGTTTTGGACATGGGCGACCCTGTAAAGATTCTCGATTTGGCAGAGATGTTAATTCGCTTGTCGGGCCTTGAGCCGTACAAAGATATAAATATCGAAATAACCGGCCTTCGCCCAGGCGAAAAGCTTTATGAGGAATTGCTTATGTCGGAGGAAGGCATGAAAACCACGTCGAACAATAAAATTTTTATCGGTTCGCCGATCGACATTCGACCGAAATATCTATTCGAAGCCCTCGATACGCTAAAAAAGGCGGTTCATGCAAGTTCACGTGATGCGCTGGTATGTAAATTGAAAGAAATGGTACCCGGATTTGAAAATATGAGCTAATATTTTAGGTGTATTTTACCGAAATAATGGTAGGGTAAAGTGCAAACGGAGGTGCATAACATGGAAATTAGGTCAAATTCATTGGCGACAAGTGTAAGCAGAACCTTGACGGGTCTGAATATGCAGGTGGCGAGGAGCATTCAGCGTCTTTCAAACGGCACTCGCATAAATTCATTTGCGGATGATATCGGAGGGGCCGCCATTGCCGATAGTATGCGTGCGCAAATCAGAGGGATACATCAATCCATTCGAAACTCACAGGATGCAACCGCAATGGTTTCAACGGCGGAAGGCGGTTTGCATGAGATACACCAACTTATTACACGTATTCGCGACCTTGTTGTCGACGCCGCAAACGACACTCATACATTGGAAACAAGGCAGATGTTTCAGCTTGAAATTAATCAGCTCATGGATGAAATAAATAATATTTCCGCAAGAACACAGTATAATTCGATGGACTTGTTGAGCGGCAGCCTCGGTCTTCCGCACCATCCTACCCTCACGCTTCCGATAACTAACAGGTTGCCCTCTTATTACAGCGCGGCTTCTTTGCATGTTCATCAAATGTGGCAAACAGACCCGCCGGCGAATGCGCAGTTGATAAACTTTACCGGGGCTCCCAATGCCTCTTCTTTTGGTGA
>WRHA01000326.1 GCA_009783395.1 Defluviitaleaceae bacterium | reverse complement strand
TCCGCACGTGCGAAAACAGGTATCGAGTTGCTTTTGGAAAACATCTTGCTTGTGGCTGAAATGAAAGAATTGAAAGCGAATCCGAACAAGCCCGCACGCGGAAGCATTATTGAAGCGAAGCTCGACAAAGGGCGCGGCCCCGTTGCCACGATTTTGGTGCAAGAGGGAACGCTTCGTGTTGGCGATCCCGTTGTTGCAGGGGCGTGCTTTGGAAAAGTTCGCGCAATGATAAACAGCCGCGGCAAAAGTGTTAAAGAGGCTGGCCCGTCGCGAACCGTAGAAATTACCGGCTTAGTCGACGTTCCTGCAACGGGCGATGTGCTTTATGCCGCCGAAAATGAGCGTCAAGCCCGTCAACTTTCCGAATCCGTTGTCGCGAAAAGCCGCATAGGCATGATAAAAGCCACTCAGGGCAAGGTTTCGCTGGATGATCTCTTCAATCAAATTCAAGCAGGGCAAGTTAAGGATCTGAATATTGTCGTAAAAGCCGATGTGCAAGGTTCTGTTGAGGCATTGCGCGGCAGTTTGGAAAAGCTTACGAACCCCGAGGTTCGCGTAAGGATAATTCACACGGGGGTAGGGGCGATTACCGAATCCGACGTTATGCTTGCGAGTGCATCAAACGCGATAATTCTTGGATTCAATGTGCGTCCCGATACTTCCGCAAAATCCGTTGCAGAAAATGAAAGCGTCGACGTTCGATTGTACTCTGTAATCTATTCCGCAATCGACGATATCGAAGCCGCAATGAAGGGTATGCTTGATCCCGAATTTGCCGAAAAAGTCCTCGGACATGCAGAAATTCGCCAAATCTTCAAGGCGTCCGGCATCGGTACGATTGGCGGATGCCATGTAACCGAAGGCAAAATTACACGCAACGCGCAAGTCCGCATCGTACGCGACGGTCGCGTAATTTACGACGGCCATCTCGACGCTCTGAAACGCTTCAAGGATGACGCAAAAGAAGTCGCAAGCGGTTATGACTGCGGCATGACATTTAAAAATTACAACGACATAAAAGAGGGCGACAAAATCGAAGCCTATGTAATGGAAGAAATTCCGCGGTAAATTCACGGTAACTTCATGGTAATATAAAAAATCGGTGCGGGTAGCAAGCTACCCGCACCGATTTTTTTTATAAACCGGGAGACTGCATCCGGCTTCGAGACGAACACCCCAATAACTCGAAGACGTCCACGGTGTCCAATGCACGCTTGGCGTGCTAGACTAAGACCGCTCCCTTATCTGCTCCCGTGACAAGCTTTTCATATCGTGCAAGGTATCCTTTTTTGCCCGCTTTCGGCGCGGGAGGTTGCCATTTTGCGCGACGTGCGGAGATAACATCGTCGGGAACATCAAGATGAACCGTTCCGCCGTTGATATCGATGTCAATTTTGTCGCCTTCCTCGACCAATGCGATCAGCCCGCCAATGGCCGCTTCCGGCGAAACATGCCCGATACACGCACCGCGTGACGCGCCGCTGAAACGCCCGTCGGTGATAAGCGAAACCTCTTTGCCGAGCCCCATGCCCATAAGCGCGGCGGTTGGGTTAAGCATTTCGCGCATTCCCGGTCCGCCTTTGGGGCCCTCGTAACGGATAACAACAACGTCGCCCGGCTTAACTTTTTGGGCGTAGATCGCCTCGGCGCACTCTTCCTCCGATTCGAAAACGCGGGCGCGACCGGAGGTTTTCATCATTTCGTTGGCAACGGCACTGCGTTTTACAACGCTTCCTTGCTCTGCCAAATTGCCCGTAAGAACCATGATTCCTCCAACCGGCGAGAACGGATTGCTTGCAGGGCGGATGACCTCGGGATTTTTATTGGAAGCCGATTTAATGGAGTCGCCGAGTTTGCCCGCGACGGTTGTTTCGTCGGGATGCAGTATGCCGAGGGTGGAAAGCTCCTTTAAAACGGCGGGAACGCCGCCGGCATTGTACAAGTCCTCGATATGGTGCGGGCCGGCGGGGGCAAGGCGACAGAGATTCGGCGTTTTAGCAGAAATTTCGTTCGCGAGGGTAAGCGGCAAATCAACGTCTGCTTCGTATGCGATCGCGGGCAGGTGTAACATGCTGTTTGTACTGCATCCGAGAGCCATATCAAGCGTCAGCGCGTTCAAAAATGCGTTGCGCGTCATGATGTCACGCGGACGTATGTTTTCATTATACAGATGCATGATACGCTTGCCGGATTCCTTTGCAAGGCGCAGACGTTCTGCGAAAACAGCGGGGGTTGTACCATTGCCGGGTAATGCCATGCCGAGAGCTTCTGTGATGCAGTTCATGCTGTTTGCGGTAAACATGCCCGCGCATGAGCCGCATGTCGGACATGCCTGATCTTCGTATTCGCGCAAAGTTTCGTCGGAAATTTTGCCGACGGCGTGCGCCCCCACGGCTTCGAAGGTTTGCGATAAAGAAACCGCACGCCCTTCAACGCGCCCTGCAAGCATCGGCCCGCCGCTTATTACGATTGCGGGGATATTTAGCCGTGCCGCCGCCATTAACATACCGGGTACGATTTTATCGCAGTTGGGAATCAAAACAACCGCGTCAAACGCGTGAGCAAGCACCATCGATTCAACAGAATCGGCAATCAACTCGCGGCTGGGCAGGGAGTATTTCATGCCGATATGCCCCATCGAAATGCCGTCGCACACGCCGATTGACGGAAATTCAATCGGTGTTCCGCCTGCGGCAAGCACGCCTTTTTTAACAGCCTCGGAAATATCGTCCAAGTGAATATGTCCCGGCACAACCTCGCTGTGTGCGTTTGCGATGCCGATTAGCGGCTTGGCAAGCTCCTCGTCGGTATAGCCCATCGATTTAAAAAGCGAACGGTGCGGTACAACTTTATTTCCCAGTGTTACAAAATCGCTATGCATAGATTTCCACCTTTTTTCTATGGCGACCTCCAAAAACCCTTAATGAGCTGTGTTGCATCGCAAGAAAATGGCGGCTTTTGGCCATTTTCTGAGAAGCGACATATGCGAATTTAGGGTTTTTAGAGGTCGCCCTATTTATTTTCGCAAAGTTTAACAAAAATAACCCTGCTCGTAAACCGAACAGGGCGAAATTTGCATTATAAGAATTTGCGATTGATTACTTGCCGTTTACGGCGTCGCGAAGTTTTTTGCCAACTTTGAAGCGGGGAGCTTTGGAAGCGGCAATTCTCATCGGCTGACCGGTTTGGGGGTTGCGGCCTTCGCGCTCTGCGCGCTCGACTACGTCAATTGTCATAAAGCCTACCAGTTGTACTTTTTTGCCCGCTACCAATGCATCGGTAACAACGCCCTCGAAAGCCGATAAAAATTTCTCTGCGTCTTTCTTTGTCAAATCAGCCGCTCCGGCAACTGCCGCGATAAGTTCCGTTTTGTTCATTGTAATCCTCCTTAAAATATGTGGATGGTTTGTCCGTTCTCCCAGTATATATATATGCTTGCCTTGAGTTTGTCAAGGAAATATAGCAATTATATATAAAATATTTCCAAGTGTCACCAAAGGCAACAGTTTTTTACAATTTTATTCGTTATGAGTAATTTTCCGACAGTGTTTCAGATAGATGTGTTTGGCAGCGACCCGTAAAAATCGCGCCATCATCGACGATTAACGTTGATGTAATAACGTTTCCCGATACGTCGGCAGTAGCGGCGAGGTGAATTGTGTTACGACATTCGACATTGCCAAAAACTTGGCCGGCCACTCGAGCAGAGCCGGAAGAAATGTTTCCGTCAACGCGCCCGGTTTCGCTTACGCTAACCAAACCTTCGATTTCGATGTCGCCGATTATTGTACCGTCAACCCGCATGGACTCGTTTTCGGAGCATGTCAGGCGAGCGGCGTGAATCGTAAATCCGTTCCCGATTACCGTGCTTGTCGGTTTGTTGAACTCATCCGAATTCATAAATACGTGTCTCCTTCGTACAAAATCAAAAATGCTCTAAAAGAAATGCAACGGGGTTTATTGCCGATCCGTTTCGATGAACTTCGTAGTGCAGATGCGGGCCGGTACTGCGACCGGTGCTTCCTACATATGCGATAATTTCACCACGCTCAACGCGCTCGCCTTCTTGTGCCTCGTTGCTTGTGTTGTGCGCGTATTTTGTTTTTAAGCCGTTGCCGTGATCGATTACGATGGTATTTCCAAAACCTGCGCGCCATCCCGCGAAAACTACTGTGCCGCCGCCTGCCGCACGAATCGGTGTGCCTTTGCGTGCGGGGATATCGACTCCGTTATGGTGTTCTCGGCCGCTGCCGCCAAAGGGATTTCTGCGCCATCCGAATCCCGATGAAATATGTCCCGCGACCGGCCAAAGCGTCGGATAATTTAATAAATACGGTGCGATTGCTTCATTATATACTTCCAAGTCATCCAAAAGAATCCGTTGGATTTCAACCTCGGTTTTTATATAGGACAGCCGGCCCAAAAGCTCATCTTCCGAAAATGACGGAAGGGTCGTAAAATTGTGGCTCAAAAATCCGACAGCGGGAGGATCATATGCGACACCGAGAACCTGCGGCATCAGCGATTCGCGAAGCTCTTTGTGCGATTCTTCCATTTCTGTAATCAAATCGGCAATCGGCGGGATAATCACCCGAGTGGAAAGTCCCGAAACAATCCCCTGCATATCTTCTTCGAGGTCGCGAATTTGATCCTCGATTTCCTCTATTAAATCCCACATGTTCTCCAATGTGTTTTGGTGGCGTCGCTCTTGGCGATACATTTCCATTTGCGCACGTGTTTGTTCTTCCGAAAGTTGTTCATACATTTGGGTCGTTGCATCGATGAGGTCGCTTTGAACCTGCTCGGCTTCCTCGCGAAATGCATCGAAAGCACCTTGTGTTTCCTGGTAGTATGAACCCAAGCTTCTGGCTCGTTGCTGGAAATACACGCTTCTCACATAAAATCCGCTGACTACGGCAAAAATCACAAAAAACACGACAATAAAACCGTATAAAACAACCCGCGGAATACGCAAACTGCGGGTTTTTCCGGTACTGTACGATGGGACAAGCATTAGAGAAATGTATTTTTTTTGAATATGTGATTTCGAATTTACAAGTTTGCTTACTTTTTTGACTGCCGGACGTTGTTGCTCGGGCCTGTTTCGCCTGAAAAACATTCTTGGCACTCCTCAGATATCAGGATATTTCAAGTTTATAACATAATAAAAATTTTTTTGCAAGGAAGTTTAACAATTATTTAAAATTTTGTTAAAAATATGTTGCGCGGCATATTTTTGCAAAATCGGTGCGGGTAGTGACACTACCCGCACCGATTTGACGTGAATGAATTTTTGTTGCACTATTACTTTCGGAAGGGGGCTAAAAAAATGACAGCATGGGAATATGTAAGCAGGCTTGGAACGGGATGGAATTTGGGTAACACTCTCGATGCCCATCCGCGAAATGATGATTCGCCCGCCGGTCAGGAGACCGCATGGGGCAACCCGATAACAACGCCCGAGATGATTGAAGCCGTAAAAAACGCCGGATTTGATTTTTTTCGTGTGCCGGTTAGTTGGTGCAAGCAAATGGGTGGCGCGCCGGAGTATATTATTAATGAAGCGTTTTTTTCGCGTGTTAAAGAAGTCGTGGATTACGGGATAAATTTGGACATGCACGTGATTCTGAATTTGCACCACGAAGACTGGCATTTTCCAAGTGACGAACAATATCCCGCCGCAAAAATTCAAATGAACAAGGTTTGGACGCAAATTGCGCAATTCTTTGGGGGGTACGACGAAAAGCTCATCTTTGAAACAATGAATGAGCCGCGAAAAACCGAAACACCCGTGGAATGGACCGGCGGCGACGAGGAAGGTCGTCGCGTTGTTATGCAATTAAATCAGGACGCAGTTGACGCAATCCGTGCGACCGGCACAAAGTTTCCGCAAAATATGACGCGCAAAATCCTTGTCCCTGCATATGCCGCAAGTGCCCACGAAGTCGCAATGGCAGACTTTAAACTGCCGACGCCGGATGACAAAAACACAATCGTATCCGTACACGCATATATCCCCTACGATTTCGCCCTGGGCGACGATCACTCGAAAAATACTTGGTCGGCGGAGCTTGAGCGGGAAATCGACGAGCTTTTTGCGCGGATTGATAAGCATTTCTTGTCTAAAAAAATCCCTGTAATCATGGGCGAATGCGGTGCGCGAAAAAAATATGACAATGAAGACGATCGTGCAAAATGGGCGACGTATTACGCAAAAGTTGCGCGAAAATACGGCGTTCCCTGCGCATGGTGGGATAATGGCTATTTGGACGGCTCGGAAAAGACAGAGGTTTTCGGTTTGTTAAATCGTCACACAAACGAATGGGGCTTTGAAAAAATTGTAAAAGCATTCTTGTAACTTCATACAAAGATCAATTGCGTTTCCCCCTCCCCCCTTTGGGGATTTGTATAAAAAACATTTGACATTGCATCTTCATTACAATATAATTACAAAAAATATATCTTTAGTCCATGGGGGGCATCGACATATGAAGATTCAAGTGCCCGTAAGAAAAATAATGTGCTGGTTGCTGGCGGCTGTATTGGTCAGTGGCTATTTCTCGATTTTTACAATCCCGACGGCGGCGGAAGAACCGGACACTGTCTCTGTGCTTAGAGAGTTTGAAGATGATTTGGCGGCATTTGGTGCGCGCTATCATTTTACCGACTATTTAATCGACGCACTCGGCATGACGCGTCCCGAGCGTGCAGAAGATTACAGCGCGTTCTTTGAAGACGTTTTTCGTAATTTGGGTCAAGTGCGTCCCGCTCTTGCCGAAGATATTGTTATCGACGCAACAGACTATGTATATATTGAAGGAATGGAACAACGTCACGAGGAAAACTGGCGCGATATGCCCGGCACGTCTGTTTGGACGGGCGAGCAAGGCGTAATTGAGTGGGATGTCTATATTGCCGAAGCCGGGCTGTACAATCTTTCCGTGTTGTTTTACTCCTATCCCGGCAGAAGCTCCGATATCCAGCGCGCGATTTTTATTAACGGTGAGCTGCCGTTCTTCGAAGCCAATCCCGTTGAGTTGCGCCGCACGTGGATAAACATGCACGAAACAATCCAACAGGACATTCAGGGTAACGACATGCGCCCTCCGCAAGTTGAGCAACACAGATGGTACGAGGCAATAATCCGCGATTCCATGGGTACATACAACGAGCCGCTTTTGTTTCATTTGAATGCCGGCTACAACAGAATATCTTTTGTTTCCCTTCGCGAACCCATGATGATTCGTCAGCTTCGTATACATCAAGTCCCGGAGGTTTTGTCGTACAGTCAGGTTGCCGCCGCGAGGGGTAATTTGTCGAGCCCGAGCGTTTCGCAAGTCGCGCCGATTCGTGTTGAGGGTCAGGACGCGGTTCGAAAGTCATCCCCGATGCTTGCACCCGGGTCGGACACCGGCGGTCCCGGTGTTTATCCCTACAGCGCGAGATACATTAGAGTAAATCATATAGGCGGCGGTTCTTGGAGCGAACCGGGCGCATGGATAGAGTGGGAAGTTTACGTCCCCCACGCGGGTCTTTATTCAATTGCAATGAATGTGCGCCAAAATTTCCA
>WRHA01000325.1 GCA_009783395.1 Defluviitaleaceae bacterium | reverse complement strand
ATATGGTGGATTTCTATTACACGTCATGGGGCGAATTTAGATGTTTGAGAGTGGAAAAAGTACGGCATATGCGAATTTAGGGTTTTCAGAGGTCGCCCCAAGCATTTCCCGAAGTGCGTATTCAGTCCATAATTCATTCGGGAAAAATGAAACGACACCGTTCTCCTTACGGAAAATAAGCATTGGCAAAACTGAGTTATCATATATAAGGATTTTGTCGCACACGCTTATTAACCGTGGAAGGAGGGTTAATGCTCGGTGGTATCGCAGTCGAATTTTATCCTCCGGCACATCATGCCCACCGGCCGCGCATCGCGCCTTGACCCGCGCAACATTTATATTTTCGTCACAGGTGAGGACATAGACGCACTGCACTTCGTACCCAAGGGATTTTGCCTTTTCGAGCAGTAATAAATTTCGTTCCGTTGAAAGCACGGTTTCAAACGAAAAATTCGCCTTTTTTTCAAGAAGCGAGTTTCGCAACAACTCGGCTTGCTGTGCCGCTTCAAGGTCGGCTAGGTTATACTCGGTCTTTAAGTCGTCAGCATTTACATAAACGCCAAAAGGTGGAAGCCCGCGTGTCACCGTTGTTTTGCCCGAACCGTTCGGGCCGGCAAAAGCCAAGACGACGGGCTTTCCGGTGACGCTACCCATTAACGTATTCCCTTTTCCCATCGGCAAATTCAAGATACGCCTTTTTTTCAACAGTATCGTACTTTGCAATGGGGAATCCGTGATTTGTCCGAATATTGCCCTGCACGGCAGTGTTGAACGCGCTTGTTATATCGTTTGCCGAGAGTCCCGCCCCGAAGCCTGTACCGGCTGCGCTTACGGGAAATGGGATGGCATTCTCGTTGACCGCTTTGCGGAGAAACATATTAAACGCAACGCTCATGTTTAATCCCAATCGCTCGAAAAGAAAATCCGCATTTTCTTTTAGGTTTTTGTCAACGCGAACTGTAACGCGCACATCGGTTGGCGTAGTCATATTCACGACCTCCTCATTTTACGTTATGCTTTATTTTACGTCGCAAGGCGTTATCGGTCAACCATTGTGTGCCTATTGTTCGCACATCGGTGATGTGCTAATATTTAGGCGTTGCTTCAAGACGCAGTTTATACGCTAACAACTTTGATTTTGGGAAATATGAAACGGAGGTTCGCATCAATGGACAAGAAAATAAAGATTAAAGGTGCGCGAGGCAATAATCTGAAAAATATCTCGCTGGAAATTCCACGCGACAAGTTTGTTGTGTTTACGGGGCTGAGCGGCTCGGGCAAAACATCGCTTGCGTTCGATACGATTTACGCAGAGGGTCAGCGGCGTTACGTCGAGTCGCTCTCCGCATATGCAAGGCAATTTTTGGGGCAGATGGAAAAACCCGACGTAGACTTTATCGAGGGTCTTTCCCCCGCGATTTCTATCGACCAAAAAACCACAAGCCAAAATCCACGCTCAACCGTAGGTACAGTAACAGAAATCTACGACTACCTTCGCCTGCTGTACGCACGCGTAGGCATACCGCACTGTCCCGAATGCGGAAAAGTTGTGGAAAAACAAACAGTCGATCAAATCGTAGACCAAGTTTTACAACTGCCGGAACAAACGCGCCTGCAAATTCTTGCCCCGGTCGTACGGGCAAGAAAAGGCGAACACACGCGCCTAATCGAGGACGCAAGAAAAAACGGCTACGTAAGAGCCAGGATCGACGGCGAAACCTACGACCTGTCCGAAGAAATCACCCTGGACAAAAAACGCAAACACACTCTTGAGATAGTTATTGACAGGCTTGTTGTGCGTGATGGGATCCAAAAACGCCTCTCGGAATCCATAGAGGCCGCAATGGCCTTGTCCGGCGGCCTGCTGGTAGTAAACAATGGCGAAACAGACATGCTTTTCAGCGCGCACTTCTCCTGCGCAGACTGCGGAGTATCCTTGCCGGAACTCGAGCCGCGCATGTTTTCGTTCAACAACCCGTCGGGCGCGTGTCCGGATTGTGCGGGGCTTGGGGTTAAGCTGATTTTTGACCCCGAGCTTGTTGTGCCGAACCCCGCGTTGAGTATTAATGAGGGCGCGATTGCCGCGCCGGGATGGAACGCGGTGAAATCAGACGGAAGCTGGGGTCATGCGATTTTCGAGGCATTGTCGGAGGAATACGGCTTCTCGCTGGATGTTCCGTATGAAAAACTGCCCGACAATATTCGTGTTTTGATAATGAACGGCCCCGAAGTACGCAAATCGGTGCCGATAACCTTCACAGGCTTCGACGGCAACGAGCGCAATTACAGCCACGAATTCGAGGGCATTACAAATAATTTGTGGCGGAGGTATAACGAAACGTCGTCGTATTCCGCACGGCAGGATTATGATAATTTTATGACAAGCATCGCCTGCCCGACATGCAATGGAAAACGGCTTAAACCGGAGATTTTGGCCGTAACAATAGGCGGCGAATCCATTTCCGCAATCACCGATATGACAATCGGCGAACTCAGAGATTTTTTTATAAAAACATTCGACAGTGAATCCGGCTTCGAGACGAACCCTGAAAACAACGACACCGGCAACCGGCGCCAGATAATTGCCGGGCCGATTTTGAAGGAAATTCATGCAAGAACGGGATTTTTGATGGATGTGGGGCTGGATTATTTGACGCTTGCGCGGTCGGCGGGGTCGCTTTCGGGCGGCGAAGCACAGCGGATTCGCCTTGCGACACAAATAGGCAGCGGGCTTGTCGGCGTGGTTTATATCTTGGACGAGCCGTCGATCGGTCTGCATCAGAGGGACAATGCGCGCTTGCTGAAAACATTGCGCCACCTCACCGATATTGGCAATACTCTGATCGTTGTCGAACACGATACCGACACCATGATGGCGTCGGATTTTATCGTTGATATAGGACCGGGCGCGGGCGTTCACGGCGGGGAAATTGTCTTCGCGGGGGACGTGCAGGATTTGCTTTCGTGCAAGGAAAGTATCACAGCGCAATATCTCACAGGTGAGAAAAAAATCGAAACCCCGAAAAAACGCAGAGCTGCTACGAAACGTAAGGTCAAAATTTCCGGCGCGGAGGAAAATAATTTGCGCGGAATAAGCGTTGATATTCCCGTCGGGCTGTTTACATGCGTGACGGGCGTTTCCGGCTCGGGCAAATCGTCGCTGGTTAACGAAATTTTATACAAACGCCTCGCCCGCGATTTAAACCGCGCAAGAATAAAGCCCGGACGTCACAAAGACATTCGCGGGCTTGAGCATTTGGATAAAATTATTAACATCGACCAAAGTCCCATCGGGCGCACGCCGCGCAGCAATCCCGCGACATATACCGGGCTTTTCGACCTTGTGCGCGACGTTTTTGCCCAAGTGCCGGAGGCAAAAGTGCGCGGCTATCAAAAAGGAAGGTTTAGCTTTAATGTGAAGGGCGGACGATGCGAAGCGTGTGCGGGCGACGGCATCTTGAAAATTGAGATGCACTTTTTGCCCGACGTTTACGTGCCGTGCGAGGTTTGCGGCGGAAGGCGGTATAATCGCGAAACGCTTGAGGTGAAATACAAGGGCAAATCGATAGCGGATGTTCTGGAAATGACAATCGAAACCGCGCTTGAGTTTTTCCAAAACCTGCCGCGTCTCCGCGACAAACTGCAAACCCTGTGCGATGTAGGCCTTACCTATATAAAACTCGGGCAATCCTCAACGACTCTTTCCGGCGGCGAAGCACAGCGCGTTAAACTCGCGACGGAACTTTCGCGCCGCTCGACGGGCAAAACACTGTACGTGCTGGATGAACCGACAACCGGCCTCCATGCCGCCGACGTCCACAAGCTTATCGGCATTTTGCAACAGCTCGCGGACTGGGGCAACACAGTAATCGTAATAGAGCATAATCTGGACGTGATAAAAACCGCGGACTATATCATCGACCTGGGCCCCGAAGGCGGCGGGGCAGGCGGACAAATCGTAGCCTGCGGCACACCGGAAACAATAGCAAAATGCAAAGAATCCTTCACCGGACAATTCCTAAAAGACGTACTGTAAGTGCATCCGGCTTCGAGACGAACACTCCGCCAACCCAAACATGTCCACGGTTCCCACTGCGCGCTTGGCGCGCTACATATTTAACAAACTTGCCACGAAAAATACCGAAGCATTCCAGTAAATCGCGACTTCGTTTGACGAAAAGCTGTCGATGTGGTCGATAAAGCATTTTGACGGAGGCTTGCCGGCGCATGTCTCGTTTAGTATGAGGTCGCGGGGCGTAAGATCCCCGTTCGCGCCGCCGGAAACCATGCCCGGAAACGCCGCGCCAACCGCAACAGTAGGGCGATGGTGCGGGTATTTTATTGCGTTCGCGCCGAAGCCGGAGATGTAACTTTGAGAAAGCGGGTTTCGACCGAGGATGTAGTGCATGTGCTCCAGCGCGGCGTTTTCATAACGCGGCGTTTTTTCGACGAGCCTGCTGTAAAACAGAAGTGCCTTTGCGCTGTTTGCGACTTGCATTGTGCTTCCCCAGCGATAACTTACGCCTTGCGACGTGCCGTAAGGCTCGTTTGCGTGCGCTTGCATGATCTCCTCGCAGTGGTCGCGCAGTACGGATTTCATTTTTTCGCGCAAAGCCGCGTCCGCATTTGCCGCACGCAAATAGGCGACGATGCCGTATGTTCCCATATCACCCCATCCGAGTCCCAAGCAAATCGAGTTTTCTGTTATCGCATCCGCATATTTTTTCTCGCCGGTCGCGCTGAATAATTCGCACGCCGCCCAGAAAATTTCATCCGCCGCGCTTTTGTCGCCGTAACCGCCGGTCGAAACGCCCGGAGGGTTTGTGAACATCGGTGCGTCGGGGTTTTCCATGCACCAGTCCCATGCGCGGCGTGCGGCATCAAGCAAGACGTCCTTCTTCGCGGGATAAAATCGTGACGCAAGCGCGAGAGTTGCGGCAAAATCGGCGGTTGCTGTCAGGGAAATCGGGCAAATAACAAGGTCGCCATGCTCATCATGCGGCATTTCATCAAGCGCGTTAAATGTGGCACAGCTTACCTTGTGATACACCCCACCGCATTTGCACTGCATTTTCAAAAACCATTCCAGCTCAAACCATACGACATCCGGAATTTTTTTGTCGGGCGAATCGGAGAGTTCGTATGCCAAAAGCAAATCCGCAACAGTCATCGCCGCGGGAACGATGTACCGCCCGTAATCGCCGGCATCATGCCATCCGCCGCTCACGTCCTTTTTCTTATCTGTGCCGTAAACCGTCGCAAGGGACGTGTGGCACGCCGGATGCGACCACAATCCCGCGTCGAGGTCGACCCCGCATTTTTGATAGTTAAAAAATTCGAGCAACGCGTCGCACAGGCCTGCATATGGATTTTTTCCTATGTTAAACGGAATCGATTTATCCGCGGCTGCACCGCTTAATTCGCTGCGCAGAAAATATTTTCCTTCGTCGGCAAATTCCGAAAAATCTGCGACACGCACTTTTTCCTCCGAAGCGGCATCAAAAATTTCCGCACCGCATTTTCCGCGAAAAACAATCGCGCCGTCTGCCTCTCGCACAAGTTCAAACGCAGTTGCGCCCGCGTCCGAAATAATCGCTTTTTTTGCGTCTGTCGGACGCCAGCCGAGTTGATTTACATGGATTTTTAACATTCTCCTACCCCTTTTTTTGTGTTTTTTCACAAGATAACATAATGAAAAAGCAGTGTCCAGGATTTCCGCTACGGAAAAGTATGATACAATGCGAGGGACAATTTCGGGCGATGATAAAGGAAGATACTATGTCGGAACGTGAAAAAATTCTCGAAGCAATGCTTTTTGCAAGCGGCGAAAGTGTGCCGCTGAGTCGGCTTGCGGAGGCACTCGGATGCGATATTCCCCTTACGCGAAATCTGCTTTCGCGGATGGCAGAAAAATATTCCGCCGACAATGCGGGGATTCAACTGAGCGAGGCGGATGATGCCTTTTGTTTATGTACAAATCCGGCGTATTTTTCGTCGGTTCAGCGGCTTTTAAAAATACGTCCGCGTCGCGCACTGTCACAAACTTTGCTTGAAACGCTGGCGGTTATTGCATTTAAACAGCCCGTTACAAAATCTGTGATTGAAAATATTCGCGGTGTGAACTGCGACCACGGCGTTAATCGGCTTGTGGAGTATGGTCTTGTTGAGGAAAAAGGGCGGCTTGATGCACCGGGGCGTCCGATTCTTTTCGGCACATCGGAGGAATTTTTGCTTTTCTACGGGCTGAAAAATGTGGATGAGCTTATGGAAATTTCCCGGACTTAATGCTACCAATTTTCTCTTTTCAGACTAAACGCCACTCGCCGCGCCACTATTGCATTTACAATGGGAATTTACACACGAAAATAATTTCGACAAAACTCCAATTTCCTCTTGATTAGTGCGGTTAGGCGCGTTATAATATTTTTGAGAGTTGCCGCATGAAACTTTTTAGGATGGGGGGTGTTCGTATGGAGCTAGAATGGATAACTACACAAGAAGCTGGCAGCAAGTGGGGCGTGAAAGCTCGTCATGTGCAAGCCCTCTGTGCAAAAGGTAGAATTAGTGGTGTTGTTCGATTAGGTCGCACTTGGCTAATTCCAAAAAATGCTACAAAGCCTACTGATGGCAGAGTGCACAATGGTAGAGTTAGAGATGGGGATACTTCTGCTATCGTAAAATCAAACGGCAATCAAAGTATCCTGATTGACCAAACATATTAAATAAGTCGCGTTGCTTTATGTAGCCGATGGACAAGGGGCAGATATTATGTCATATAGTAAAAAAGAGCAAGAGAGGCAAGAATTGCATCGTGCTATATGGAACGTAGCTAATGCTTTGCGTGGTAGTGTGGATGGGTGGGATTTCAAGCAGTATGTGCTTGGTATGCTGTTTTATCGTTATATATCTGAAAAAATCGTTTCTTACATCAATGCCGGAGAACATGATGCTGGCGATGTGTCATTTGATTATACCAAACTTTCTGACGACAGTGCCAATGAAGCTCGTGCAGACATGGTAAAAACGTTAGGATTCTTTATGCTCCCAAGTGAATTGTTTGAAAATGTGCGTAAACACGCCAGCACTGATGAAAACCTCAATGTTACGCTTGAAAACGTATTTAAGAGCATAGAAACGTCAGCACAAGGTACAGAGAGTGAAAGCACTTTCAAAGGTCTTTTTGACGATATTGATATTAACAGCAACAAGCTAGGTGGAACAGTAGCAAGACGAAATGAAATGCTCACTAAGCTCATGAATGGCATTGCTGATATGAAATTGAAATACCAAGACAGCACTATTGATGCTTTTGGCGACGCTTACGAATACCTTATCGGAATGTAT
>WRHA01000324.1 GCA_009783395.1 Defluviitaleaceae bacterium | reverse complement strand
GGGGGGTGCGTCGGGGGGTTGCTCGACATTTGCCGGGGGTGCAACGGGTGTTTCCGGCTCGTACGAACATGCAACAAGAAGCGGTAACATCAGAACCGATAACATCAGAACCGATAACAGCAAAATCCATTTCTTTCTCATAAAAACTGCCTCCTCAAAATTAAAAAAATAGACACCATGTCTAATTCAACGCCTTCCATAATAATGCAAAATTCAGAACCTGTCAAACAAAATGAAAATTTTCAAATCGGTGCGGGTAGTGACACTACCCGCACCGATTTGAAAATTTTTGTTGAAGTTGATAAAATGCCGGATGAATCGAATCGAAACGTAAGAACGGAGGAATAAGATGGACATACATGACTTGGGAATTTTGGACGTAAAAGAAGCGGAATTTTACAGCGGCACAGGCGGATTTGCGGGGCTTCGCTACAAGGGCGAGGATTATCCGCATATTGTTCTAAGGCGTCTAATGCCGCTCAAGCACCCGTTTGAGTATATTTCGGCGGCATGTGCCGGCGACGGCAACGATTTTAAGGAAATCGGCATCTTAAAAAGCATAAGCGACCTGCCCGAGGTACAGCGCGAAATCGTAACGCTGGAGCTTGATAACAGATACTACTCCCCCGAAGTCCTGGATGTTGTTTCTGTGCAGGACAAACTCGGTTACGTTTATATGGAGCTTCGTCTGAAAAACAAAAAGGGCGTGGAGTACAAAAAAAATTGCGCCGTCAAGGATGTAAGCCGCAATATCCGTATGTTATCCGACACAAGCGTGATAATTTTCGACGTAGACGGCAATCGCTATATCGTCGAGGATTTGAAACGCTTGAGCCGCCAAAGCTTGCGCAAATTGGACGCATATTTATTCTAAACCTCCGATGGAAGGGATGAAAGTGTGCAAATCGAAGAAGGGAGCGCGGGCGACGAATTTCATCAGGAATTTGTGCGTTCAGCGAATGTCAAAATTGTGAAAATTTCGCCGTATTTAAATCTGAAGCGTATCGAATTTGTGATGACGTATCAATGCAGCGGACATTGCAAACACTGCTCCTTCGGGGAGAAAATTAACAGTAAAAACGATAAACATGTTTCGGCGCGGCACGCTTCGCAAGCAATTGAGGAGCTTGCAAAAATTTTTCCGATTACATCTGCAATGGCGTTCGGCGGCGAGCCGCTTCTTTATGCCGAAGAAACCTGCGAAATTCTCGCAACTGCGGCGAGGTGCGGAATTGAAGGCGTAGAACTGATAACGAACGGATTTTTTACAAAGGACGATGCGCGGTGCAAGGAAGTTGCAACTGCGCTAAAAGCGGCGGGAGTAACGGCCGTGATGATTTCCGTTGACGCATTTCACCAAGAAACAATCCCGCTTGAGGCGGTTTACACTTTTGCGCGGTATGTAAAGGAAGCCAAAATCCCCTACGTCGACTTACACCCCGCGTGGGTTGTTGACAAAAGCCACGACAACCCCTACAACGTAAAAACGCAAAAAATTCTCTCGGCTTTTGCCGATTTAAACCTCCCTGTTTCAAGCGGTAATAATATATTTCCGGCCGGCAATGCCGCAAAATTTTTGGCGGAGTACTACGACGCGCCAAAACTCAACCTCTCGGACACATGCGGCTCCGTCCCATACACCGACCCTTTGACAAACATAACGTCGCTGTCGATTGTCCCCGGCGGTGATGTCATGGTGTGCGGCGGTTTCGCAATTGGCAACGTCCAAAATATCCGCGAAACTATCGCGGATTATGACCCACATAAAAACGAACTCATGCACGCAGTCGTAACCGGAGGCGCGGCAGGATTGCTTGCCTTTTCCGAGAAAATGCAAATCGACACGTCACAGTGTCGATCTGTTTGCGATTTGTGCCGGCTGATTTCTAATGTATATCGGGCGACCTCTGAAAACCCTACATAATTTCAATACCAAAAATCCGTTGCCCGCGTGTTCCTACTGCGAGCATGTTTCCAAATACCGCCGGGGAGGCTTCGACATTTCCGCCGAGGTTGATTTTCGATGCCCCAATGCGCACGAACACTGCGGGCAAAATCTTCAATATTTGTGATGATAGATTTTTCTGCGTTAATTTCATCCAAAAGCGCAGGAATTGCGGTGATTTCATTGCTTTTCGCGGTACACCTCGGATGGGCTTCATCCGACCGCTTTTTGCCTGTCGTGGTTTTATTTTTTTGTTTTTGAGCATTGAAAAAAATTCGGACGTCCGAATCGGAGCTTTGCCCCAAGCACCTTCGCGCGAATGAATTCATCGTGCAGGGAAACGGGCATTGCTCCTATGTGTTGCAGACTAATATTTCTGTGTCAATCGTTATGCGAATTTATTTTCGATTGTAAGATTTACGTAAATTTTGAAAACAAAGTATTGACAAGCAACATAGCCGGAGTTATCATTGCATAAAATATTTTAGGTAATATATTTTACATAAATATATTTACCTAAACTTTTAGGGCTGGATGCACTTGTTGGAAAAGAATTTTGAAACTCTATATTTGATGTTTCGCTCGAATTATTTCAAGCGTCTGCTTGAAATAATCGGAACAAAAGAAAGCAGTTTAAGTGCGACCGAAAGTTTTTGTGTCGAAATTATTTACTTGCTTGGCAAACCAAAGGTTTCGGAATTTGCTTCATATTTAAACCTCTCCATTCCCAACGCAAACTACAAAATTAACAACCTTGTAAAAAAAGGTTACGTTGTAAAAGAGCAATCTAAATCCGACCTTAGAGAGCAATACCTGTGTGTGACAGATAAGTTTCTAAATTACTACGGTCTGAACGATAAAATGATTGCATTTTTGATGAAGCAGATTAAAAAGGAATTTTCACCCCAAGACGTTGATAAGTTGAACGATATGATTAATCGTATCATTGCCATAATGCAAACACCTTACGAGGAGCTTCTATGATAAAAATTATTGGTACAGGCAGAAAACTGCCGACGCGTGCCGTGCCGAATGATGAGCTTGCCGCGATGGTCGACACAAGCGATGACTGGATTGTGTCCCGTACGGGAATAAAAAATCGCTATGTTTGCACAGAAGAAAATTTGACCGATTTAGCCGAATCTGCAGCACGAATTGCAATTAAAAATGCCCGTATTTCAATGCAGGACATTGAAATGATTATATGCCCAACAATTGCCGGAGATTTTTCCTTTCCTTCGCTTGCATGTTGTGTGGCAGAGCGGCTCGGCGTGAAATGCCCCGCATTTGATATTAACGCCGCGTGTTCGGGATTTATATATGGCATGGAAATTGCAGAAGCGTTTATTTCAAAATACAAAAATATTTTAATCGTGGGTGCAGATATGATGTCTCGCCTTGTCGACTGGAACGACAGAGCTACTTGCGTACTGTTCGGAGATGGCGCGGGAGCTTGCGTTGTTACAAAGGGAAACGCCCTAAAATACATCAGAAGCAACTCCGCGCCCGATGCAAAAATGCTTTATGCAAAATCGCGAGCAGGCAACAGCCCCTTTTCAAAAGATGGCACAAGCGGCTTCACTGCCATGAACGGGCAGGACGTTTACAAATTCGCTGTTTTGTCCGTTGCGGAAGAAATAAAGACCGCGCTTGCGGAATTAAAATTAACCGCGTCAGACATAAATCACTTCCTTTTGCATCAAGCAAACAGCAGAATCATCGACGGCGTGCGAACACGCTTAAAACAACCGCCTGAAAAATTTCCTGTAAATATTGATAAATATGCAAACACTACCGCCGCAACAATTCCTATTCTGCTTGACGAAATGCTTGAAGAAGGAAAAATAAACTCAGGCGACACGCTTATGTTGGTAGGTTTCGGCGCGGGAATGACAACCGGAACTTGCGTTATGGTTTGGGAATAAAAATTTTATATATTGGAGGAAACAAAATGATTGAACAATTAACAAAGGTTTTAAGGGCTTACAAATCCGATGACACGCTGCAAATCTCGGAAACAACGACGTTTACAGAACTCGGGTTGGATTCGCTGGACACAGTGCAGCTCCTAATGGAGCTTGAGGACGAATTTGGCGTAACAATCGAAGTTAGCAATGCCATGACAGATATTGGCGCGCTTATGGCGGTAATCGAGGCGGCGAAAAAATAAAATGAAGACTATTCTTTGCGATGCTCTCGGTATTAAATTTCCCATTTTTCAAGGGGGAATGGCGTGGATTTCTGATGCCTCGCTTGCGGCGGCGGTTTCAAATGCGGGCGGCTTGGGTATTATTGCCGCCGGCAACGCGCCTGCCGATTTTTTGTTGCGCGAAATAAGAAAAATAAAAAGCATGACGGATAAGCCTTTTGGCGTGAACATCATGCTCATGAGTCCATACGCGGAAGAAGTCGCGCAAGTTATTGCGGACGAAAAAGTAAAAATAATCGTGACCGGCGCGGGAAACCCCGCAAAGTACATGAAAATGTGGACGGAATACGGCGCGAAGGTTATCCCTGTTGTTGCATCTGTTGCCCTTGCCAAATTGATGGCGCGAAGCGGTGCGTTCGCAGTAATTTCAGAAGGCGGCGAAGCGGGCGGTCATGTGGGCGACATTACAACGATGGCGTTGGTTCCGCAGGTGTGCGATGCCGTAAATATCCCGGTAATCGCGGCAGGCGGCATTGCGGATGGCAGGGGCATTGCCGCCGCGCTTATGCTTGGCGCAAGCGGCGTTCAAGTCGGGACGCGGTTTTTGGTTGCCACGGAATGTAATGTTCACGAAAACTACAAAAGCATGGTGCTAAAGGCAAAAGACATAGACACGGTTTCCACCGGCAAACGTTTGGGGCATCCCGTTCGCGCAATAAAAAATAATTTCGTCCGCGAATTTTCCTCAAAAGAGTACGATAATTCCGTTTCCGACAGCGAATTGGAAAAATTCGGAGAAGGGCGTCTAAAACTCGCCGCAACAGATGGCGACACAAAAGAAGGTTGTTTTCTGTCGGGGCAAATCGCAGGGCTGGTAAACCGAGAACAAACCGCAAAAGAAATAATCGAAGAAATGTTCTCGCAGGCGAAAGAAATTTTGGGAAAAGCGGGTAGTTTTTATGAATAAAACGGCAATTATATTTCCGGGGCAGGGTGCGCAAAAAGTAGGAATGTGCGCAGATTTATATGAAAAATTTGAGTCCGTGAGAAAAATTTTTGATTCATTGGATTCTTCCGTCAAGAAAATTATTTTCGAGGGACCGCAGGATTTATTAAACTTAACAATCCATGCGCAACCCGCTCTATATGCGGCAGACCTGGCTTGTGCGGCGGCGATGAAAGAATGCGGCATTGAAGCCGACGGCGCAGCAGGGTTTTCACTCGGCGAAATTCCCGCGCTGGTTTATTGCGGCGTTATGGATTTTTCGCAGGGGCTTGAATTTGTAAATTTCCGTGCAAATTCAATGCATAAATGCGCAAAGAAAAACAGCGGAATGGCGGCAGTGATTGGCCTTTCTTCCGAAAAAATAATTTCAATTTGCGATGAAATAAACGGTGCATACCCTGCGAATTTCAACTGCGGCAATCAAACCGTGGTTGCGTTTTCTGAAAACACTTTTGAAAGTTTGGCCGACGCGGTTTCTTCCTGTAAGGGGAAAGCACTAAAGCTTGCCGTAAGCGGCGCGTTTCACAGTCCCCTCATGGATAAGGCCGCCGAGGAAGTAAAAAATTTTTTGCAGGGCAAAAATTTCAACAGCGCGGCAAAACCGATTTACTCAAATGTAACCGCGCAAGCTTACCAAAACCCCTCAGATTTGCTTTCGCGCCACATAAACAGCCCAGTAAAGTGGCACGAAACGATTGAAAACATGATCGACGCCGGTTTTGGCACATTCATAGAAGCAGGCCCGGGCAAAACACTTACGGGGCTTGTTCAAAAAATAAATCCCGACGTAAAAGTTGTTAATGTTTTTGATTTGAAATCTCTCGAAAGCACGGGTGATTGCTATGCTTAAAGGAAAAACGGCGGTTGTAACAGGCGGTTCACGCGGGATAGGCAAGGCGGTCGCGCTTGCGTTTGCGGAAAACGGCGCGGATATTGCCGTTATATTTTCCGGAAATGAAGCGGCGGCTAACGAAGTTGTCGCGGGGGCCGAAAGTTTCGGCATAAAAGCAAGGGCATATCAGTGCGATGTTTCTGATTTTTCGCAAACAAAAGATGTCTGTGCGAAAATTTTCAAGGAATTTGGCAAAATCGATATTCTTGTAAATAACGCGGGGATTACAAAGGACGGCTTGCTTCTTTCCATGAAAGAGGACGATTTCGATGCCGTCATAAACGTAAATCTTAAAGGCGCGTTTAATTTCACGCGGCATCTTGCCAGATATATATTGAAGTCGCCCGTCGGCAGAATCATAAATATTTCGTCGGTATCGGGGATTGCGGGGAACGTTGGGCAGGGTAATTATTCTGCGTCGAAGGCGGGCTTAATCGGGCTTACGAAAACAAGCGCGAAGGAATTTGCGAGCCGTAATGTAACGTGTAACGCAATCGCGCCCGGGTTTATCGAAACAGACATGACTTCCGTGCTTCCCGAAGAGATTTTGCAAAATGTAAAAACTGCCGTTCCGCTGAAGCGCATGGGCAAGCCGGAAGAAATTGCTGCCCTTGCATTATTTTTGGCTTCGGACGCGGCGTCGTATATAACGGGCGAAGTCATCAAGGCTGATGGAGGTATGTACGCATGAAAAGAGTAGTAATTACGGGGCTTGGTTGTATTTCGCCCGTGGGAAATAACATTGCGGATTTTTGGATAAGCCTGACGCAGGGCAAGCATGGTTTTGCCGAAATAACAAAGTTTGATGCCTCGGGAATGAAGGCGAAAATTGCGGCCGAGGTTAAAAATTTTGTGCCCGAAAATTTTATTGAAAAAAGCGAAATAAAGCGCACGGAATTATTTTGTCAATACGCGATTGCGGCGGCGGCGGAAGCAATGGATGACAGCGGCTTGGCGAACACTGTTTCGCCCGAACGTTTTGGCGTGTACGTTGGCTCGGGGATTGGCGGCTTGGGAACAATGGTCGCACAAACCGAAGTAATGTTTAACCGCGGCCCCGAAAGAATTTCGCCATTTCTCATTCCCATGATGATTGCAAACATGGCTTCCGGCCTTATTGCAATGCGGCACAACGCACGAGGCGTAAATTTGCCCGTTATTTCTGCGTGTGCCACGGCAACCCACGCAATCGGAGAGGCTTTTCGCGCAGTCAAGCACGGTTATGCCGACGCGATTCTGGCGGGCGGCTCGGAGGCGTCCATAAATATGCTGGGAATCGGCGCGTTTACGACGGCTATGGCATTATCTGCCG
>WRHA01000323.1 GCA_009783395.1 Defluviitaleaceae bacterium | reverse complement strand
GAGCCGAGGGGCATAATCAAGTTGCCTGTTACCGCCGAGAAAACCATATGCCCCGGCATGTGCATAATATCAATCGAAGGTGTACCCGCCGCCGCACTGGCCGTAAGCATCGGCACAACTTCGCCATAGCCGAAAACTACTTCCTCAAACTCAACGTTCCAGTCGCGTCGAATGCGCTGTGCATTTTCCCAAATAAGCATCGCCGCCTCAAAATCTTCGGTAACCGCAGGATTGGGCTCTTCGAACAGGTAGCTCGATAAGTAACCTGCCCAATAATTTCCGACACGAATTACGCGCCCGCCCATATCGCGTGCGGGATGAATTCCGGCTGCTGCAGTTTCGGTGATTTCGCCGGGATCGGCAATTTCGCCGCCGCCGCCGCCATTAGAGACATCCGCCGGTGGTGTTTCCGTTTCGACATCGTTCCCACAAGCGCAAGCCGTCAAGCCAAGCACAAAAATCAACGCCAAAACAATTAAAAATCGTTTCATTTTTTTCTCCTCCTTTTTTTATAGAACGCCGAAGTGTATCCGGCTTCGAGACGTAATCTCCCCGGATGTCCCTCGGTGTCCACTGCGCGCTTGGCGCGCTATCCTACTATTCCGCTGCGCTCCAGGCCTTCTACGAAGTAGCGTTGCAGGAACAGGTAGATTACCAAAATCGGCAAAATCGCCAAAACAACTCCGGCAAAAACAACAAGCTGCTCAAGTGCGGGGTCGTTTATGTTTTCAATTTGTGAAAACGTGGAACCGACACCGCCAATCATAGCTGCCATCAAATTATTTCCGGGGTTTAACATAGAGCTGTAAAACGTATCGTTGTAATGCCACACGAACGCAAATAACATAACGGTAACAATGGCAGGCGTCGCGTTCGGCATCATAACTTTTACAAAAGTTCCGAAAAATCCCGCGCCGTCGATTAAAGCGGCCTCTTCAATTTCCTTGGGAAGCCCGCGGAAGAATTGCCTGAAAATATAGATATACAGCCCCGAACGCAATCCAAGCCCGGTCAGCGTCAAAAGCAGTAACGGCCAATGCGACCCCAAAAGATTAAAATCCATGCCGAAGAAAAATCTAAAATTTACAAACATCGGTACAATGTATACCTGAACAGGCACAACAATCGTTATGATAACCATCGCAAAAATAAAATTCCTGCCGGGAAACTCAAACCGCGCAAAACCATACCCCACCAAAGAGGCAACAACAACATGCAAAAGTGCAAACAACACCGAAAAGCCCAAAGTCCTCGCCAGCGTCCCCGAAAAAATTGTGCCGCCGAGTATGTCGAAGGTCACATCCGTAAACGGGATTGAAACAGTCAAATCGTCGCCCGACAAGAAATTCATATGCGTCAGGGCATGACCGTAATGTTCAAGCGTAGGCTCGTTTGCCAAAAGAAAGACCATCGGATTTGTAATATCACGCGGCGACATAATAGAATTTGCCACAATGCCAATCAGCGGGCTTAAAATTACATAACAAACCCCCACCACGATGATAGCCATGCAAATCCCCAAAATAAAATTTTTGATTTTATTTTGCAGTTTTTGCATCGTGTTAGTAATATTAGCCGAATTCAGCCATTTTATTTTTTCAAGTTTTTGTGTCACGCTTATCACCCGTTCACATAAAATACATACTTTGAAACAACCCAACCAACAAGCAAAAGGAACAAACAAGCAACCAGTCCGCTTACAATTGACATAGCGGACGAAACCCCAAACTGCTGCATTTCAAAGAAGAACGATGTGGCGGTTTCCACAACGGTACTGTGTGAATAAAGATCAACAATGGTGTAAACCACGTTCGTTAAAATCAACGGGCTAACCATCGGAAACGTAATTTTCCAAAACGTTTCATAGCCTGTCGCGCCTTCAATTTGCGCCACTTCATACATAGAGGCAGGAATCGCCTGAAGTGCCGCCAAGAAAATCAAAATTTGCACGCCCGACATCCTCAAAATATCATTCAGCCGAAAAATCGAGTCCACGATAAAACTGACCAAATCGTCGGGAAGTCCAAAATCGCCCAAAATAAATGTGATCGCTTCGGGGGCGAAGCCTCCCATTTCCGCCATTACATCCGGCGGAACATTTGATCTGCCCCCCATCATCATGCTCATGCTAAGCTCAAGCGCGGTTAAAATCGCGGGGGTCGCCATAATTACCGGCACAAAGAAAATCATACGCACAACACTGCGCCCGATAAATTGACGATTTAAAATTATTGCCATAAACAAGCTGAAGAAAATAATCAGCGGAACATACCAAACCATGTCGATTAAGGATTCAACCAGCTCGCGGTTAAATGTTCCGTGCTGGAACAATACAAACTGGAAATTCTCAAACCCCACACCGTCCATTACAAGCCCGCCAACCTCCGGCACAATCCGAACATCGTTAAAGCTGTAAATAACCGCTTGAATCATGTTCAAAAGAAAAAACCCAACCAGCCCGACAAGAAACGGAAGAATAAATAAATACCCGGCAATCGCTTGCTTTTTCCGCATGGTTAAGCCCTTTTTCTGTATTTTCTCGGTCATACGCTACCCCCGTTTCTTACATAAAAGCCCTCGGCCGCTATGAAAACATCCCCGTTGTCGAAGGGTTCGCGGGTATGATTTACATAAATGCGCGTGCCGTCTTCAAAAACAGTAACGGTGACTTGCGCGGTTCCCGTTACACCGATTTCTCCGCCCTGCAAAATAATGAAGTCGTCGATTCGCACGGCGCGAAGGTTTCTGTAAACATCATTGAAAACGTGAAAATGCTCGACTGCGGCTTCTATCCAGTTTGTGTACTGTGTGGAATAAAAACGCTCGTGCGGCGAAAACTGCGCGTGACGCGTGGGCTGCGCGGAAAGGATATACCGCGGCGACGCGCCCGTCGCAAGCGAATTCAACAAAACGATTTCCGGGCTGTAATTTTCGCGCATGTTCGCGGGCGTTCCCGCAAATTCAATAAACCCGTGAACGACCATCGAGTAAAACGGAACTTCGTAGTCAATAATTTTAAACATATCCGCTTCCGTCGGAACGTCAACCAAATGCGACGCAAATGCGAACGCATAATCATTTCCGCCGGACACAACCAAATTCGGAATTTGCGCGTGAATGCGCTCCATTTGTTCCATCGCAATCAAGCGAGAATGCTCGCGGTCGACGGCGTCGCGGCGATACATACTTTCGGTCATAACAGCCCCGAGGTCGGTAAGCATCATGCTGTTCATCCCCACTCGTCTCTCAAAATTCGGCAGGAAATCATCCACATGAAACGGGAGTGCCGCCGGATGAACCATTAAGTGCCATCCGTTTCTATGAAACGAGAATCGCGTGCTTAATGAATCCCGCGCACCTTGCGACATAAATCCAACAAACCCCGCAGGGTCTCGCGCACCTTCAAATGTCGAGTTAAAATTGCGCGAAAACCAATTTGTGAATTGGAAATTTACCGCGGGATGAAGTCCGCCGTGATTCGATTGTAATCGATTATCTAAATTTCGCATTTCGGAAGCACTGCCCACGTCGCTTATGATATTTACGTTTCGGGCGACGTCGTGGTTGATTCCGCGATTAAACCAGCCGTGAAGCTGCATCTGAATCGTATCGATCCCGTTCTCGTTTAAAATATCAACGAAGCGTTGCGCGTCCTCGATTGTTGTCATTGCTTCCGTTGCCATATACGGCGTTCCCAAAATATGCCGCTGGATGTCGATTCCACCGATAATGTCCAGATAAAACGAACGATCGCGATTTTCCGTAAGCGGGGAAAGTGCGCCTTGGCTCACAAGAAAATCCTGATACGTACGCGCCATTTCTCCAATACCGGGATTATCTCCCGCGATAAAATGATATTTTACCGTGATGTCACCCGTGTACGGATATGTTTGAATAATTGTTAAATCCGACGTTGTTGTGCCGGGAATAGCCGCCATGCTTAAAATTGTGGAGGCGCGCAGGGTAAAACGAAACCACGCGCTGTTGTAGGAATTTGTGCGTCCCGCCACATCCGCAATAACGGATGCCAAAGCCTGCCCGCTGTACACATGCGCAAGCATTGCCGCGCCTTCGTTTTGGATCCCGAATATCGGAAGACGTGCGGCTTGGGTGATTTGCGGGCGCATACTGTCCATCAAATAATCGAAACCATACATCGGTGCTTCAAACATAGCTTCCCTGTGTCTGCCATTGTTAAAATTAATTATTCCGCCGGAGCCGCTGGGAACGAGAATAAATCCTTCGTCGCTCACGCCGCCCGCGCCGAGAAACGGCAACACGTCAAGCTGGAAAATATGCGCGTCATCGCCCACTACTTCAATTTCGCTAAGCGGAATATTTACCTTCAGAGCGTCATCTAACAGCACAAACTCCATGACGATCTTGAAAAAATTTTGATCTATATCCAATTCAATTCCGGCGGCGGCATTGTCCATGATTAATTCGTCGGCGGTGTATCCGATGTTTTCAAAGATACGAAGCATTATGCCGATGTCGATTTGCCTGTCGCGTATGGCATCCGACATTTGCATAAAGCCCTCCATGTCGCGTGATTCAAACCAAAAACGTTGCACACGTTGCCAATCGTCGGGGTCGACATAGGGCAAAACGCGTGTGTTAAACCGCTCGATTTCCATGAAAAACGGAATCGCGTCGATACCCATGTCCATATCACCGACTTGATATTCGAGCCGTATGCCATGCACTTCATTTCCGTCCCAAATCGAAAAAATTTCAAATTGATATTCATGCGCAACGGAATCGTTGTAAAGCCAGCGCGTGTGTGTTCTTCGAAACGCGTCGAAAAATTCAAAGCCCATATTAGACCGCATCACGTTTTGCTGAAACGGAATTGCGATGGGGTCGAGGTTTGTTTCGGGCGGGCTTGAATGCCACGTGTACCCGTTTCGTCTGTCGAAAACGGCGATATTCGTTGTTTCGGGATTGACGTAAAGTTCCAAAAATTCGGACTGCGCGGCTTGAAGCATTCCCGGCACGTTTGTGCCGCCAAGCGGCGTAAACGCTCGCGATTCACCCAAATCAAAAGTGCGCGTCAAATGTGAAAAATCGTACGCGTCAAAGCTGTTTATATAAATAATGTAGGCCGTAACGCCAACGGCAACGACAAGCACAAAAATAATTCGATTGAGCCATGTCCTGATGATTTGTTTGTTGATCTTTTTGCTGATTTTTTTCAAGCCGCTCACCCCCGGAAAATTATTTCATCGTAAACACTCTGAATAAACATGATAACTTGGAACAACAAAGTGGAAAGCATCGTAAGCAAAAACACGATTACAACAAGCGCGACAAACGTAAGAAACATCGTGATTATCGCCTTAGTCGCCGTATAGTTGTGAACCGTTACAAGCCCGATAAACGCAAGGAAGAGAAAATATCCCATCCCGACGCTTAAAAGCATAAAATAAAAACCGGTTTCTTCGTAGGCCAAAACATTGCTTAAAAGCGTGGCCGGTATAATCGTGAGTACCAAAGGTGTCATCGCGTAGCACACGGCCATAAAAATTTCTTTTAATTTTCCCTCGCCGTCCGTAAGGGACGTTACCGACCAGTTTGCAATGCAAAATAAAACCAACATGCTTGTAAGCGTCGAAAAATCCCTCAAACTGTTCAGCACAAGCGGATTATGCGGAGTAACAATACTGGCTGTATATTGCGCGGAAAAAGAATACGATATGCAAACCACAAGAAAATTTAGAGCGGCAACCCACATGCGGCCTTCCCTGTCAAATTTCATTGCGCGAAACCCGTCGAACGGATGGATTAAAATATATAAGGGAAGGATGTAGAAACCCAAAACTTTTTTCACTGCGCTCATTAATCATCATCCTCCGTTCCGTATTGTCCTTTTATTCGCACAAAAATTTTCAACCCCGCGATAATCAGAACCACGGCGATACCGCCCGTTAATACAGCGGGCAACGCTCCATGCATCACATCAATGCGATGTCGTCTGAATGCGATGGAATAGTGTTGCATGTCCATGCCTCTGTACAAATAATACATAGCGGCAACATTATCACCCGTCGCAAGCATAGACCGACCTATCCCCGCCCACGCGAGCGCGAAATTTTCGTCAAGTGAAACAAGTCTGCGCCAATAATCCACCGCATCTTCCTCGTCGCCGCGATGACGTGCTGATATGGCGGAATTTACAAGCCTCCCGTACTCGGTTGGCTCAAAATAAACGACGCGACCGCGCCCTGCATCCAAAATCATAATATTTTCGCCAAGCATCTCAATGGCAACCGGCCGGTGCGTCATGCCATGCAATGTGCCAATGCCGGAAAATACATAGAGCAAATTTCCTTCCGAATCATACGTGTAAACCCGCCCGCGAGTGGAGTCCAGCGTCGAAAATTTTCCATAGGGACGCGCAATTACATCGATAAATTGCGACGGCCCCGTAAGCCATCCGCCAACCGGTCGAAACCACTGGTCGCCGTCAATGCCGACATTATCGTTAAAATTTTGTATAACGTTACTGCCGCGAGGATTAAGACGCATTACTTGGTCGTTGGAACCCCACGGCTGGATGTTTGTTGTAAAAACAAATCCGTATGAGTCTAACGCCATGCTTTGAAATTCCGTCGGAATAAAACGCATTTGGATGGCTCGTTGTTCCTGCGTTTGAAAATTTCGCCACAATAATTCGATGGGGCTTGCGTTTACGGGAATTGTGCCGAAGTAGCCCAAAAATTCACCTTCCGGCGAAAATGACATGATGCCTTCGTAAACGCGCTGAACAATCGCAAGCACGCGCCCGCTTCGTCCCACTAAAACATCGGTCGGCAAAAATGCAAAGTCGTCTTCAAGCCCTTCGACGTCCGGCTCGGTAATTTGCCGTAAAAAATTACCCTCGCTGTCCAAAACCACGATTCTGTGGTTAGACGTGTCGGCGATATATTTGTCGCCGTTCGGGGTAACGAAAATGCTGTTTGGATTGTTAAAGGAATCGGGCGCGCCGTCGCGGTAAAACGTTTCAATGATACGCACCAAATTAAGCGCGTTGTCGAAGCCGACGATGCGATTATTATTTCTGTCAACGATGTAAATCGTTTCGCACGGTGCGACATGAATATCCACGGGGTCGTTAAACTCGCCCAAATCGGGACAAATATCGCTTGCCACAAATGTTCGCACGGGAACATACGCCGCCGGCGCGGGTATCAGCCGCCCCCAATAATCATAGGTG
>WRHA01000322.1 GCA_009783395.1 Defluviitaleaceae bacterium | reverse complement strand
TCCGCGCAGCGTGGGTATAGACGCGCCGCCGTTTATTGATACCGGGCGCACAATGTTGCCCGTTCGCGCAATGTTGGATGGGATCGGCGCGGAAATAGATTGGGACGACGCAGACAGGCGCATTGATTTGACCGCCTTGGGGCTTAACGGGCAGACAAACAACGCAAGTATGTGGATCGGGCGAGTTGACGCGCTTGTAAACAATCAAAATTTAATGATGGATGTTGCGCCGATCATTTCGGGCGGCAGGACATTTATTCCTGTGCGTTATGCGGCGGAGTTCCTTGGCTCTGAAATTGCGTGGATAGCCTCGCAAAATAAGGTGGTTATTGTGTTTTTGTTGCCAACGGCATAGGGGGGGGGTGTGCGTCCGAAAATAACCCCTCGTATCCAAGCCAATCGAGCGTGCTTACATGTACGCTCGGTCGGCTTGTGACGTCTTGAAAGGAGACATTATGAAAACAAGTAGGACTTCCACATTTGCTCGAGCCGCTGCTGTGTTGTTGTTAGGACTGGTTTTAATTTTTTCGTCTGCACCTATTGGCAACGTATCCGTGTATGCGGCGAGTAATATATCCGTCTCGGCGCAACAGAATGCAGACGGTTACCACTGGCGAATTACATGGACAGGAGGCGTCCCCGGCGAAAATTTTGAGATGTCGTTGCGCTGTTTGAATTGTGAGGCGGCAAGGCGACCCGGCAGACTGTCCGGCGGCGACCGTGGATTTGGTTTAATTTGGTATCGTCGCAATGTAGGGAACACGCCCTATTATAATATTCCGCTACATTATATATGTTGTTGGACCGGCTATGAGTACCAGATTTGGGTAGGGGTACAAAACAGAGGATGGGATTTTTCGCAAACCAGCAGACACAGGGTACGTTCCAGACCTACTGTCAAATTCCCTAACGCTACTAATATTACGCCGAACTCTGTCACACTACATGGATACGTTTACCGCAACTGGGCAACCTTCGTTAATCAAGTTGGTTTTGAATACAGGCAGGTAAATACTGCCCGATGGAATCCGGTTGGCACAAGAACGCCAAGGGATGAAAACGACCGCGAGATATCCCATAATTTAACCGGATTGTTACCCAACACCCGCTATGAATTTCGTGCATTTGCTGTTAACACATACGGCTTAAGGGGGTATTCAGATCCCTTCAGCTTTACGACATCGACACCGACCCCGCCCGAACCTGATCGGGAATCAACACCACAAATAGGGGTGCGTTCGACGGGCATGGGTGCGAATCTCGATGTTTGGAATGTCGGTGATTTTCCTTATGGAACCGAGTTTCATGTGTTTGCTGATAATTCATTCATAGGTCAGCATCGCGGACCAACTATGCGCCTTGATTGGTTTGGAGCAAATTTATCGCCGGGAAACTATAGTATACAGGTGGCGGCGATGGTGGATGGAAGTTTGTCTCCATTCAGCAATGCGATTAATGTTGAGGCGAGGAGATTGCCTGCGCCCCAAATCGAGCATACCGAAATAGCAGGGACGCCGGCAGTGAGAATCGCTAATTATCAAGACTATGTTGCAGCTCTCGGTCCTATCGTGGAAGATTTTTATATTAATTTACACGCAAGAGTGGATGGGCGTGTTTTTTTGCACGCGCCGTACTTTTATTTAACAGAAATCTATCCGCGTGATATTTCCGATGATGGATATTTTTACACAAGAGCGCGGTGGTATTGGCATTCCACCACACCTTCCGACGCAATTTGGTTACAGTCCTACGATAGCAACTCACTAAACGTCAGGCCGCAAACACCTCCGACGAACGGATGTCAGGGCTGTCCGACACTTAATTATGTTGAGATGACGTCTATCGGTGGTTTCTTGATGTGGGATTCTTGCGGGAAACCTTCGTATGGGTATCGCATATTTCGCTCGATCTCGCCGAGTGGAGAGGGCGTTTCCGTTACGGATTTCCCCATAGGTCGCGACATGCGGTTCATCTTTGATGCCAATGCAACAAATATTTCGGGGTTTGAACCGGGTATGCCGATTTACTACCGTGTTGAGGCGGTGCTTGAAGAGGCACGGCTGGAGATCAACGAAAACGGCGATCCGATTATTATTCCCGAGGTGTTGACCGACAACTTTAATTGGGTTCGCGCCGGAATACCTGTTGATATTCTTGTGCCGCCGCATCGAACTCGCGGATCGGTAGTTTTACAAATCGGAAGCATGGATATGCAGATAGAAGACGGCGCAGCCGACAGTCCGCGCACCGTACAAAATGACGCCGCACCCTTTATCGACACCGGGCGCACCATGTTGCCCGTTCGCGCAATGTCGGATGGAATCGGTGCAGATATAAATTGGGACGCCGCAGACAGGCGCATTGATTTGACCGCCTTGGGGCTTAATGAGCAGACAAACGATGCAAGCATGTGGATCGAGCGAGTTGACGCGCTTGTAAATAATCAAAGCTTAATGATGGATGTTGCGCCGAACATTTGGGACGGCAGGACATTTATTCCGGTTCGTTATGCGGCGGAATTTCTCGGCTCAGATATTGCATGGATAGCCTCTCAACAAAAGGTTGTCATCGTGTTTCTGTTGCCGAATTAATTAAAAATCGAGAGGAAAAAAAAAAATGAAAAAATTTTTGCGAAAAGCAGTTATGGTGATAACGGCACTTATTCTTGCCTTGTCGCTTGCACCCGGAAGCATGAGGTATGTACAGGCAAGCAATACACCGATGTTTAATGATAATCTGGGTGACTCCTGGTGGACGGATGCCTTTCAGAATCAGTGGCTTGGGTATCCAAGCGACAGCGACGCAGCGCACAACGTCCTTACAAGTGCGACAACCACCACAGACCAGCCCCTTCCCACGCCGGTAATCAGCCTTCAACAAGGGGGCGACGGCAGGGATGGGATTAACATACAAGTTGAAATGTATGTGCCGCATGAGCATCTCGCGGGAGTTTTGCCGGTTCGAGTGCCGAACAATCTGGTTGTCAGGATTGTTGTAAACGGTCAAGAAAGGGCAACAACCGCCGATTTTAATAATGCGCTTGGAGGGATTTCTTTTGAGCCGGGCGGAGAGTATCAAGTGCAGGTGAGACTTGACGTGGGAGATGAGTCTCGGCTTGTTCGCGTACGGGAGGAAGGTACATCGGTGTTTTATTTCATGTGGCTGCCCTCTGCTTTAAGCAACACGGTCGTGATGAATATTGCGGAAGAGGCGGAGCCGCCGCGACAATTGCACGGCGCGGGAGACATATCCCAAGTGTTTACATTAACAAACGCAGAAAGGGTAAATCGCGGCCTAAGCCCGCTGGAAATGTGCGGCACTCTTGCGGCGGCGGCGCTGGGGCACAGTTCGGATATGGCTGCGAATAATTTTACAGGGCATGACAGCTCCGACGGCAGAACCTTTGAGGTGAGATTTTTGGCGGCGGCAGGGGATTTGTACTCGGACGGCGGGGAAAATGTGGGTAGCGGCTGGATGACGCCGGAAGAAATCGTTGACGGCTGGATGAACTCGCCTAAACACAGGGATAATATTTTAAACCCGCGGTTTACACACTTGGGCGTCGGACTGGCGACCGGAGGCGACCCAAATCATTCCCACGGGCCTCAGGGCTTTTGGACGCAAAAGTTTGGCGGCGGCGACGGATCTCCGCAAGAATTGTCGGCTCCGGTGTTGCATGTTGACGGGGTGTCTCTCTCTTGGACACCCATCGATGACGCGGATTTTTACGTCGTTACTTTTTCGAAAGACCCCGACTATGAACGCGAATATACAACCGAGGAAATCGGGCTTAATCTGGAAGAAGACATTGAGCTTGAGCCGGGAACCTATACGATTCACGTCGTTGCGGGACACGACGGGCGCATTGCACGATCCGCCCCGAGCAACACAGTAACTTTTACCGTCGGCGAAGAAGAGACAACGGATGACGACGACGACGAGGATGATGATGACAATGACAATGACGAATACCTCGAAGGCGAGCCGCCGGAGTGGAGCGATGACCCTCTTGAAACTGATAGCGGCGTTTTGTTGGACTGGGAGATAAACCCCGACAATCGATACGGATATCGCGTTTTTCGTGCAACATGTGCCGACAGCGAAGGCGTTTCAATCAGCGAAGATCCGATAAATATTCGTATCGACGGAGATACCGCCAGAATAATTACATTTGATCCGAATGCGCGTCCCGGCGGTGTTTACTACTACTACATTCGGGAAGTGCTTGCGCCAAACCCGGAGGAGCTCGGTCCGCCGAGCGAACGGCGGCGCGTTGTTGTTCCGGGCGAGTATGAGCCTTGCTGTGATGATGATGATTGCGACAACGATTGCGGCGCAATACCCACGCGAGGTTTTATAATGAAGTGGATCGAAAGTTCTCAAATGAATGTGAATAACGACATGCGCGAAATCGACCCCGGCAGAGGAACGTATCCGGTAATCCGTCAAGGGCGCACCATGCTTCCCGTTCGTGCCGTCGTTGAGGCAATGACAAACGACGACCCCGATTCCGTTGGATGGGACGGCGGGGAATCTCGCGTTGATCTTGCAGCGCAGGGGAATATTGTTTCGATGTGGATCGGGCGTACCGACGCGCTCGTAAACGGTGCTTCCGCTGATATGGACGTTGCGCCGTCAATTGAAAACGCACGGACGCTTTTGCCCGTGCGCTTTGTTGCCGAGTTCCTTGGCACCCAAATAGAATGGATAGCATCGGAACGGCTGGTTATTATTGTGTATAACTTGCCCTAATTGCTCCGGACAATCTCCGAAAACTCATAATGAGCTGTGTCGGCACAGCTCATTTAGGGTTTTCGCAGGTTGCCTTACATAAGCGGCTTTTTCTTGCTGATAAGCAGAAAAAGGTTTACACTGTGCTAAAAAACAATCGGAGGGAGCATCTTTATGTTGCAAAAAATAAATGACAGGGAAATTATGACAATGTACGAACTTAGCTTGAAGTACCCGGAGCATTTTATTATGGCAGAGGTTACGGAAACAGTTGATACGCAACAAAACGACCGCGGATATGTGATGTATATTGCAGACACGAGGGACGAACTGTTTAATGTCCCAAATGAAGAAAAACAAGGCAAGCTATACAAGCGGATAACCGGCCACAGTGCGGAAAAGCCTTTTAGTTTTGGGTTGATGCTATATGAATAGTATTAGACTGGATGCGCGGGGCGCAGCACATCGCTTTTTGAGTGATTGTAACTCACCCCGATTTTGTTGCCTGTTTGAGTAGGCCGGTCACCGGGCTTCGTAATTTGCCCGAAAAGGAACAAGGCGATATACCGGACTTCATATGTACGGCGAATACATGGGGGCAATTGACATCGAAAGCGGATACCCTATAAAATATCCGCTTTCCTTATGCACGCCCGATTGGCCGTCATACACTGTCAAGATAGATTAAAGCCCCAACACAAAATAACGCAACAAATTATTGCTTGCGCTTCGCTATACAATTGCTTATAATATGGTTGAAAATTTTATCGGGAGTGATTATATTGACAAAAGTTTCTAATACAAGAACCTCCAACATTTATGCTCGTGTCGAGCCGGAGATAAAAGACCAAGCCGAGCAAGTTTTAGTTCAATTAGGCATTCCAATGTCAAATGCAATCAGTATGTTTCTGCGTCAAATCATCATGCAAAGAGGCATTCCATTTGCCATGAGATTACCTGCTAACGAGCCTGTTGCTTTTGGTGCTATGGCCCCTGCCCAATTAAATGCCGAATTGGAAAAGGGTTATGCCGATATTGTCGCTGACCGTTTGCATGACCTAGATGATGTCGTTGCCGAAATGGAACGAGATTACGGCATATGATTTACAAAGTTCAACTTGCAGAACAGGCAAAACGTGACTTGCGCGGCATTTATGAATATTTTGCTTTTACTCGATTAGAGCCGAGACTTGGAAGTAAAATCAAGCAGCGAATAGTAGAAAAGTTAAAATCGCTGAGCGAAATGCCGGGTAGATACCCGGTCTATCAAGAAGAGCCGTGGAAAAGCATGGAACTCCGTCAAGTTTTTGCCGGAAGTTACTGCGCTTTTTATCTTATAACAGAAAATAGAGTGCAAGTAACCCGTATCATGTACGGAAGCATGGATTTAAATTCCGTCTTGAGCGAAACAGCATTTGGGAGGTCTATTACATAAGCGGTGCGAAAAGATGCAAAACTGCCTCAAGCAGGTCTGTCCCGATCCTCCATTTTGGCGGATCGGGAGGCACTTGTCGGCTTACAGCCATTGTGCGAACGGCGTCTTCGTATACATCTGCAACCGCACGCGCCTTGTAGAGCAGAACGGCGCATTCGAAGTGCAGATACAGGCTTCGGTAATCGAGATTTACTGTGCCGACAATGGCGATTTTATCGTCGCACACGACGCTTTTTGAGTGCAAAAAACCCGGCGTGTACTCGAAAATTTTGACGCCGGCGTCGTGCATGTATCGGTAGTACGAGCGGGTTAGGCGATAAACGAGCCGCTTGTCAGGTATGCCGGGCGTAACTACGCGTACATCAACGCCGCGCTTTGCCGCAAGACGGAGCGCGGAAATAAGACGCTCGCTTATAATAAAATATGGCGTGAAAAAATATACATATCGCTCGGCCTGCCCCAAGATGCCCATAAAAATATTCTCGCTAAGCTGCTCATTGTCCAGCGGCGAATCGCCAAACGGCACAGCAAAACCATCTCGCAAAGCGGACGGTTGGGACTGTGGAGATGTATCATCATCCAAGGTCGGATACGCGTTCGCGTCGGGGTCGGATTTGTATGCCTCGTAATTCTCAATCCGCTCATTTTTTCGGCAGAATGTATCCCACATTTCAATAAACATCAGGGTAAAGCTCCAAACCGCATCGCCGCGAAGCCGCAGGCCGCTGTCCTTCCAAACGCCGAATCGTTGTATCTCGTTAATATACTCATCCGCGATATTAATTCCGCCGGTAAACGCCGATTTGCCGTCGCATACCAGGATTTTTCTGTGGTCGCGATTGTTCATAAACAGAAGCAAGAATGGCACAAGCGGGTTGAATCGCAAAACGCGAATTCCGCTTGCGCGAAGCTCTTTCAAATATCGCCGCGTGAAGAGTTTGTGCGAGCCGAGATGGTCAACAATCAGCCGAACTTCAACGCCCGCCGCAACACGCTCCTCAAGCGCGGCAAGAAGACGCCGCCACATTATGCC
>WRHA01000321.1 GCA_009783395.1 Defluviitaleaceae bacterium | reverse complement strand
AACGCACTCGCTTAGTGCTGCTTTCTTCCGAACCTGACACGATTCACAAGGGTTCATTGCGCAGGACTTGACCGTCAACGCTGCTTACATGGGGCAGACTTCAAGAAGAAGGAGCCTCGGCGCGGGCATCACCCTTGCTATAGCGGATTGCAAGCTACAGGGAGCCGCTACTTCCCCGACTAGCACGAGTTCTCCTATTATACCAATAACTGTAAGCCTGTCAAATCAATTGTGCATCACGACTGTACGTAGTAAAATCGGTGCAGATTTAGGGAGGAGAATGCGCTATGAAAAAATTTATTTTGGTTTTTGCAATTTTCGTTTTTGCGGCCTGTGGGGGAAATGGAGAAATTGTACAAGAGCCGCTGTATGAGGCTGAGGATTTATATGCAGCCGAAGAAACGCACGTCGAGCCCGTTGTGCTTGTGGCGGAGGAAACCGAGCAGGAAGAGGCAACTCCCGAGCCGGAGACCCCCGAGCTTGACCCCGACGCGATTTCTTTCGAAACGGGATACTATGGATTTACGGGGCGCGGGGCGGGCGAGGTTTCGCGTTCGCGTGAGGTTGCACGAGGCGGGGAGTATTCCTTGCTTGTTACGGAGCGGACGGCGTCTTGGAACGGGATTTCGCTGAATGTTACGGATGTTGCGGAGCCTTTTGGCGAATATGAATTTTCGCTTTGGGTGATGCCGGTCGATGAACCCGTGACATTTCAGCTTTCGGTGGAATTTAACCTCGCGGGAAGCCCGACTTGGCGGCATTTTACCGGGCCTATTGCAAGCGTAACGGCGCGTCCGGGCGAATGGACGCAGATGCGCGGATTCTTTCCGTTTTATGAATTTGACGATGCCTCAATTTACATCGAAACCGACGCGGCGGGCGCAACCGCAGATTTCTTCATCGACGAAGTAGTTTTTCGAAGCATCGCGGTCGAATTTGCATTTGACGCCGATTTGCCGCGTTTGCATGAAATTTATGCGGATTATTTCCTCTTCGGCACGGCGGTTGTGCCGCGAGATATGCGCGGGACGCGGCTGGAGTTTATCCGCCACCATTTTAACGCGATTACGGCGGGCAATGACATGAAGCCCGACGCGCTTCAACCGCGCCAAGGCGTGTTTACATGGGATGTCGCAGATGAAATTGTGCGAGAAACTCGCGACAGTGATATGTACATGATTGGGCATACATTGGCGTGGCACGCGCAGTCGCCGGAATGGATGAACCCCGAGGGCATCAATCGCGACGAGGCAATCCGCAATCTCGAGACGCATATTTACGAAGTTGTGAGCCGTTATCGCGGGCAAGTGCTTGTTTGGGACGTTGTGAACGAGGCTTTCCCGAGCGGGATTGCGAGCGGTGTGCATCCTGAGGTTTGGCGTGCCGCGCTTCGACCGACTCCGTGGCTTGACGCAATAGGATATGAATTTATCGAAATCGCGTTCCGAGCGGCACATGCGGCAGACCCCGACGCAATTTTAATTTACAACGATTACAACTTGGATAATCCGCGCAAGCGCGAAGCCGTGTTCCATATGGCGCAGGAACTTCTCGAGCGCGGCGTGCCGATTCACGGAATAGGAATGCAGGGGCATTACAATTTGCGCACAAATCCGCAGGACGTCGAAAACTCGATTTTGCGATTCGCAGAGCTTGGCATTCCCGTAAGTATTACGGAGCTTGATATCACGGCGCAACCATCCCTTGGCTACGACGATATGCGCCCGGAGGACGAACTTGCCCAAGCGATTTTATACGCACAGCTCTTTCAAATTTTTCGCGAACACAGCGATGTCATACACCGCGTAACACTGTGGGGCCTGGACGATGCAACGAGCTGGCGTTCCGATCGTTTTCCGTTGCCGTTTAACCGCGATCTTTCTGCAAAATTGGCCTTTGATGCCATCGCAGATCCGGAAAGATTTTTGCAGGAGCAGGGGGACTGAGGGCTACCCCCTCAGCTTAACAATATTTGCTGCTTTGCGGCGGTGTGCGTCGTCCATTTTTGCATAATGCTTGCGGGTTGTGTTTACGTCGGAGTGGCCGAGGACGTTTGCGACGAGATAGATGTCGCCGGTTTCGGTGTAGAGGCGGGTGCCGAAGGTGCTTCGCAGTTTGTGGGGCGAGATGGTTTTTAGTTGCGTGATCAGCGCGGAGTATTTTTTTACAAGGAGCTGCACGGCGCGGGTGGTCATGCGGCGGTTTTTGCCCATGGTTGACAGGAAGAGGGCGTTTTCGTGGCCTTCGGCAGGGTCGAGTGATTCGCGGTGGTCGAGGTAGGTGCAAAGCGCGTCGCGTACTTCGTCGCCGAAATATAAAATAGCCGTGTCGCCGCCTTTTCGCACGACACGCAATCCGTTTACTTCGAAGTCGATGTCGCGCAAATCCAGCCCGACACACTCGGAAACGCGCATTCCCGTGCCGAGAAGCAATGTGATAATCGCCGCGTCGCGCAGGCGTGTGCGGGCATGGAAAACTTTTTGGTGCTTTGTCAAATTTTCGCCGCTGTCAACCTCATCCAGAAGTCTTGCGATTTCATCAACCTCGAGGGTTATGATGGGCTTCTCCTTGATGCGCGGAAAATCCACAAGCTCGGCAGGGTTTGCAGGTATGTATTTGCGCTTGTAAAGATATTTAAAAAGCCGCCTCACAGCGGCCAGCTTGCGAGATTTTCCCGCGGTGGCATTTTGCACCGGCGCGTCGGGATTTTCCGCCGGTACATAGTAGGACAGGTATTGCATAAACTCCTCGATATGCTCGTCGTTGATTTTTGCCATGTGCTCAAGGTCGATGTCAACGGGCGGGACATGCAAAATATCTTCCGACAAAAACGTAAAAAAAATTCGCAGGTCATAGGCGTATGCAAGCCGCGTAAGTGACGCGGTTTGCTCGCCCACACTGCGAAAATATCCCGCGACAAACTGCGGAAGAGTTTTTAGCATCTCCCGCAGTTTTAGTGTGTTTTGTGCATTTAAATTCTCATGGTAGGTCATCTGTACTCCCAAAGCGAAGTGACGTCAAAATCCATGTCTCGCAGGCGTTGCAAAACCATTCCTCCGCCGCTTCCGTCACATCCGATTATATGCCCCATGCCCACCGTAACAAAAAACGTCGTTGGTTCGTCGGTTTCGACAAGTAGTCGTGCGATTTCGTCGGCGAAAAGATTGCTTCGAACGTAGAACATATTGTGCGCCATAAGCTCGGCGTACTCGTTTCCCTGCTGTACATCGCGCATCGCCCGAAAAAGCTCGCGCAGTCGCTCGATATCCTGCTCTACATAGATTTCAACAATGCCCGCTTCGCCAAAGCTGTCAAGCATCGTGAAAAAGTCGGGAAAGTCAACCAGCGCGAGTGCTTGAATTTCCAGCGGTATGTCGAAAACAATTTCCATCTCATTCAAAATGTCGTTTAGCCCGATGATGGGCAAGTCGTTTTCCTCCGCAAAATTTGCGATATACGAATCAATCGTGACGCCGAGATCAACGCCGAGAAGCATCACCATAATAGACTCGAGGGACGTCATAATCGCAACGGGCGTCAAATTGCTGATATTGTCGAAAGTCAGACCGATAATTTCATAAGTTTCAAACACCTCAATGAAATTTTCCAAAACATCGCTGGGCAAGATATCCTCGAGGGTTTTTCCGTCGGGAAGGTGTTGCATTTCCTCGATTGCGTCGCGCTGCTCGTCGGACAAATCGGCAAGCTCAACCATGTCCACTTCAAACACGAAAACGTCGGCGCGGCGCATAGCGTCCTCGGCGATATCGGCAAGGGGAAACCAGTGCGGCCGGCTTGCGTGCATCGAGCCAAAAACGTATGCAACATTGTCGCCATACGTTACCCGGGTAAGCATCCCGTGGATTTCGGGGTTTTCCGGCACTTGCCCGTCCAGCGACCCGAAGAACATTTCTGCATAAAATGACCAAACAAAAACCCTGCCGCGATCGATTAAAACGCCTTCCTCGTTTGTTGTTAAAATTGCAAATTCGTCGCCGCTCGGCGAAGTCAGGCGAACTTTTTTATACTCGTCGTCCCATTCAAGTGTATATCCGTGCGCATCTGCAACGGCGCGAAGCTGAACGTATTCGTTTCCGTTAATCGTCATCGTCGGTATGTCTGCAAAAACGGGAGTTGTGAATATTAGAACTGCCAAAAGCAGTGCAAGAAATTTTTTCATACTTTGCCTCCTTCGTGTTTTTGGCAATTCTAAGCTCTTTGGGTGGGTATCGTCAAGGAGGGGCTTTTCGTTTTGTCCGATTGCGGCGGAGGTTTTTTTGTGCTATAAATTTAAGAAAAATGCGGAGGCGTGTATTTTATGAAGAAATTTAATTTACTTATAGGGATTGCGGTTATGCTGTTGGTGCTTGCAGGATGCGGAGTTGTGCGAGATGCGGTTGCCGATGCGATTGGTGAGGTTCTCGAGGATCAGGCGGTTATCGAGAATGGCGAGATTAATGAGAACGAGATTTATGAGAATGACGAACCAAGCGACAACGAGTGGCATCCTTTGCAGGAGACTGTTCCCACGCCTGAGCCGCAATTGGAAACCACCGAGCCTCAAGTCGGCGGCTTCATAGATATCGACCTTCTCGGACGCTGGGAATTTGTTTCCGGCACATTTGTTTTCTACTTCGCGTCGCATAGTGACATCGAATTCTTCGATGATGGCAGTGTTTTGGAACATGCCTTTGGCGAAGCGGGAACGTTTGAAGTTCTCCCCAACGGGCAATTACGCGTCGAGGGAGAATGGGATACGTTTTACTTCGATTTTGATATTTCCGGAGGCACGCTGCTGATTACTGACCGAAACGGTGCCGCCGCGACATGGCGTCGTGTCGGACTGCGAATTCCGGCGGGTGACTCGGATCTTCTTGTGGGTCGGTGGGAATTTGTTTCCGGCCCGGCGATTTGGTACTTTATGTCATACGGGGATGTTGAGTTTTTCGCGAACGGGCGCGTTATGGAGTATGCATGGGGTGAGCCGGGCGTGTTTAGCATTGTCGGCGATAACCGCATGAGTGTTTTGGGCGAATGGTCGCCGCAGACGTTTTATTTCGACATTGAAATTTCTGCCAATCTTCTGGCGATAACCGACCATGACGGCGATCGAGCCGTGTGGCGCAGAGCCACCCGCGCCGAAATCCCCGAGGATGCGATATGATAATCACCACAAACGACCAAGCCGTAATGTGTTTGCGTCGGATTATCGGCAATATCGAAAAAATTATCGTTGGTAAGAGATATGCCGTATCGCTTGTTGCTGCGACCCTTGCCTGCCGCGGACATGTTTTAATCGAGGATGTGCCGGGCGTGGGAAAAACGAGCCTTGTTGCCGCGCTTGCGAAATCTGTGAAGGGAAGCTTCAAGCGCGTGCAGTTTACGCCGGATATTATGCCAAGCGATATAACGGGCTACAGCGCGTTTTCGCCTAAAACAGGCGAGTTTGAATATCGGCCCGGCGCGGTTATGTCGAACTTCGTGCTTGCGGATGAAATAAATCGCACATCGCCGAAAACCCAGTCGAGCCTCTTGGAGGTTATGGAAGAAAATCAGGTTACGGTTGACGGGAACACACATGCGGTTCCCGCGCCTTTTATGGTTCTTGCTACACAAAATCCGGTCGAGTATTTGGGGACGTATGCACTCCCCGAAGCACAGCTCGACCGTTTTTTTGTCAAAATTTCTCTGGGCTATCCCGACGCGAAGGAAGAGGGAAAAATGCTCGACCGTTTTAAAGGCAGAAATCCGATGGACGAGCTTAATGCCGTTGCCACCGGCGATAATATTTTGGCGATACAAGCACTTGCAGAAAATATTTATGCCGACCCGGAAATCAATAAATTTATCATAAATGTGACGGGCTACACGCGAGAGCATCCCGACGTGCAGCTCGGCGCAAGCCCGCGTGCGAGTTTATGCCTTTATAAGGCGGCGCAGGCGTGGGCATTGTATTCCGGGCGCGATTACGTTGTGCCGGACGATGTAATTGAGATGACGCCGCATGTTTTGGGGCATCGTATTTTAATGAAACAGGAGGCACATTTAAAGAAAGTTCAAGTAAACGATGTTTTGGCGGTTGCGTTAAAACGTGCGATTGCGGATATTTCGGAATGATTAAACAACGAATCCTTTGGCTTGTAATGTTTGTTGCCGCATGTGTCGGCGCGTATTTTTCAGGCGAGAGGATTTTATTTTTTTCTGCCGCGGTTTTGGTTATTTTGCCCATCGCAAGTTATGTCGTTACTTTTTTATCACTTCGCGGCGTGGAAATTATACATACACAGCCCGAAGCCGTCGTTAAAAATGAATCCGCCTGTGTCAGCGCAATTATATATAATCGCTCGCCCCTTCCGTTTTCAAACGTCGAGGTGCTTTTAAACGTTGACGAAAACGCCATAACTGTGCAAAAAAATCCTGCGTTTTTTCTTGGTTCATTTAGGCGGCACAAAATAGAAATTCCGTTTGAAGTTGAATTTCGTGGGTTTTACTCGCTGGGGCTTCGTTCCGTTCGTGTTTTCGACGTAACGGGACTTTTTCGGTTGTCGCGCCAAATCGGTGGGGTGCAGGAAATTACAGTGCTTCCGCATGTTGCCGAAATCACAAATATTTCGCTTGCATCAAATTTAATGACTCGAGCATCTTCGCGTTTTGATATTCGCGACGAGGATTATTCAACCATTTCGGACGTTCGGCAGTATTTGCCGACCGATTCGATCAAGCGTGTACATTGGAAGCTAACGGCAAAACGAAACGAATGGCTTGTAAAAATTTTTCAATCCAACGCACTGAACATTGTAAGCGTTATCCTCGACACAACGCGGCTTCCGCTTCCCTTGCGCGAGGCATACGAGCTTGAGGACGCGCTTGTTGAAAACGCGCTTGGCATCGCTAAAACATGCCTGAACCGCGGTATGCCCGTGGATTTTTACGCACCGCAAAAAACCGCCGTAAAAACCGCCGTCGAGTTTGAAGCAATTTATCGCGCCGCCGCCGCGCTGCACTTCACATCCG
>WRHA01000320.1 GCA_009783395.1 Defluviitaleaceae bacterium | reverse complement strand
TGTTTATGGGGGCGTTGTTGGCACGGTGCAGGCGTGCGGTTTTGCCGATGCCGGGGGGATGCAGTATCGGCACTCGCGCAATAAACCTGCACGTCGAAGGGCTTGAGGCAATGGGTGCGAAAATTCGCGAGGCAGACGGAAAAATTTTTTGCGATTGCGTCAACGGGCTAAAGGGCGCGAAAATTAAGCTAAATTTTGCATCCGTCGGTGCAACGGAAAATTTAATGATTGCCGCCGCACTCGCAAAGGGTGAAACAATCATTGATAACGCCGCAAGAGAACCGGAGATAGCTGATCTTGCCGAATTTTTGAAAAGGCTGGGCTGTGACGTTCGCGGCGCGGGAACGGGGACGATTGTAATTCATGGTAAAAAATCCTTGCGAAAAAACGTTGCACACAAAATAATCCCCGACAGAATTGTTGCGGGGACGCATCTTGTTGCGGCGGCGATGACCGGCGGGGAAATAGTTTTGAAAGGCGTGCGACCGTTTGATTTGATGCCTGTTGTGGCATATCTCAAAGAAATGGGCTGTGTTATTCGAGCCGACGGAACCGATGTTTGCTTGCGTGCGCCCGAACGGCTTCGCGCAGTGCCGCGCATTGAAACGCGAGTGCATCCCGGCTTCCCGACCGATATGCAGGCGCAGTTTGTTGCCGCGCTTGCTGTTTCAGACGGGCAAAGCGAAGTTACCGAAACCGTTTTCGAAAATCGTTACGGCCACGTCGGCGAGCTGCGCAAAATGGGAGCAAACATCCGCCTAACCGCCGACAAGCGCACATTTGTAATAAGCGGCGTAAATTCTCTGCGCGGGGCAACCGTTGCGGCGCACGATTTGCGTTGCGGCGCGGCGTTAATTCTCGCCGCATTGGTTGCCGACGGCGAAAGCATCGTACAAAACGCCTCCTACGTACAGCGCGGCTACGAGTGCATCGAAAAAGATTTGACAACCTTCGGCGCGGATATTGCGCTCGAAGATGTCTGAATGTATTATTCAAATAACGAAACCTAACGAAACATAACCCGAAAGGCTTTGCCATATGTATATATATATGAAGCGATTTATGGACGTTCTTTGTATAATTGCCGCCGCTCCGCTGTGGGTGCCGCTTTTGGCGGTGCTTGCAGTGCTTGTTGGAACAACCTCAAGCGGCGGCGTTTTTTTTACACAAAAACGCTTCGGGCAGGACAAAAAATTTTTTCAACTATATAAATTCCGCAGTATGTACACCACTGCACCGAGCGATATGCCGACGCATCTGCTAAAAAACCCTCAGGCACATATAACGCCTGTGGGGCGTCTCTTACGAAAGTTCAGCTTGGACGAGTTGCCCCAAATTTTTAATATTTTAGCGGGTGATATGTCGCTGGTCGGGCCGCGACCGGCCTTGTGGAATCAAGACGATTTAATCGCCGAACGCGATAAGCACGGTGCGAACTCCATCCCGGTCGGGCTAACCGGTTTGGCGCAGATTCGCGGGCGGGACGAGCTTCCTATCGAAACAAAAGCCGCCTATGACGGCGAGTACGCAAAAAAAATGTCCCTCTCTTTTGACATAAAAATTATTTTCCAAACAGCAATCAGCGCGCTTACAGGGCGCGGCGTAAAGGAAGGCGGAGCAAAATGAATGAAATGAAGGTACTTATTGTCGGCAAGAACAGCTTTATCGGCGAAAACTTTTTTAAATTCGCAGGAATCAAAACGCATGGCGTTATTTCCTCTGTTATCGTGGACTCGTTTGAGGAATGGAAAACCCATAACTTTGAAAATTATTCCGCCGTAATTTTTGTTGCCGGAATAGCCCATCGCAAGCAAAAAAAGTCAAACGCGCACGAGTACTTTGCCGTAAATCGCGACCTTGCCGTCGCTGTCGCCGAAAAATCAAAAAATGCCAATGTTCCGCATTTCGTTTATCTAAGCTCGATGGCGGTTTATGGCAAAAAAGAGGGTGAAATCTCCGCGAATAACGAACCGAATCCGCGGCATAATGATTACTATGGAACATCAAAATTTTACGCAGAAAACGCGTTAAAAATTATGGAAACCGAAGCATTTAAAGTCGCAAACGTGCGTCCGCCAATGGTTTACGGTCCGAATTGTCCCGGGAAATATCGCACGCTTGAAAAATTATCAAAATTTTTTCCGCTTGTACCAAATAATCGAAACAAGCGCAGCATAATATATATTGATAATCTTTGCGCGTTTTTATGCGCGATAATCCTGCTTCGCTCGTCGGGCGAGTTTTGCCCGCAGGACAAGCAGTACGCAAACACGGCGGAGCTAATCAAAAAAATTCGCACAGAAAACGGCAAAAAAACGCGCATTTTTAACGCACGCCCGCTAATAACCCTGCTGTCCGTTTTTCCGCCGATAAAAACGGCTTTTGCCACATTGTATTATTCAGGCCTTGATTCAAGCAATGATTTAAGCACGGAGGGGGAACAAAAATGAGGATTTTTGCGCAACAAAGCATAGTACAGCCACAACTTTCCGATGTTCGGTGCAATTCTTGCGGCAAAGAAGTTGACAAAAACGAGATCGGATATTTCGAAGACCATGTATCACTTTCAAAGCTTTGGGGCTATCACTCGCCATACGACGGCGAATCCCATGATATTGACCTTTGCGTGGGATGCTATCGCGATTGGATTTCGCGATTCGAAATTCCGCCCCACAGCGATATTTCCGCATAGCACGCCAAGCGTGCATTGAGAACCGTGGGCATCTTTCGGGAGGCGACATTACGTCTCGAAGCCGGGTGGGCTTTCGGGGGGCAACCTTAGCATACAAAAAATCGCCGGATAGAATTTATCCGGCGATTTTTTTGTAAACCAAGAAACTGCATCCGGCTTCGAGACGAACACCCCAATAACTCGAAGACGTCCACGGTGTCCAATGCACGCTTGGCGTGCATATCTGGGAGGAGAAGGATTTGAACCTTCGAAAGCATCGCTAACAGATTTACAGTCTGCCCCCTTTGGCCACTCGGGAACCCTCCCTAACGGCGAAGATATTATCACAGCGGGAGTTTTTATGCAAGTACTAAAATTCCGATGCGATCATGTCTTGTACCAATCCAGTACCGCGTCCTTCATACCGCTGATATCAACGACGGTGGGATGCAGAACTTCCTTGCCTTGCAGTCCCGCAAGCGGGGCAGGAACGATGGAATTTGTAAGCTCCGCCATTTTTTCAAGCAATGCGAAATCGTCGTATGCATCATATTTTTCGTCGATAGAGGACATTACGGTTTTTGCGAATTTGTAAGGGCTTGCCGTTGAAACGATAACGTTTTTCTCGCCGGCACGCTCGCCGTATTTCTCATGCGCGACATACGCAACCGCTGTATGTGTGTCGATCAGATAGCCGTGATTGTCGAAAACTTTTTTAATCGCCGCACGGGTTTCTTGCTCTGTTGCGTAATAGCCAACGAAATCTTTCGGCACGGGCATACTGAATTTCTGCTTGCCCGAAAGCTTTACAAGCATCTCGCGCAAACCATCCTCCGGCTGCACCAAATCATACACCAAACGCTCGAAATTGCTGGGTATCAGAATGTCCATCGAAGGGGAAGTTGTTAAATAGAACTCCCGGTTCGAATCAAAAACTCCGGTGTCGAAATAATCAAAAAGCACCTTATTTTCATTGCTCGCGCATATCAGTTTGTTTATCGGCAAGCCCATTTTTTTCGCATAATAGCCCGCCAAAATATTTCCGAAATTGCCCGTCGGAACGATAAAATTCACAGGCGCATCGATCGCCATGCCGCCCCTGACAAGCTGAGAATACGCATAAAAATAGTACACGATTTGCGGAATAAGCCGACCTGTGTTAATTGAATTTGCGGAAGAAAACTCGTATCCGTCGCTATTTAGCTGCTTGTTAATCCGATCGTCGAGGAAAATGCGCTTAACCTCGCTTTGCGCGTCGTCGAAATTCCCCCGCACCCCAACTACGTGAACATTTCCTCCGGTTTGCGTAATCATGTGCTGTTTTTGAATGACGCTGACACCGTTTTCGGGATAGAAGACAATGATTTTTGTGCCATCGACATCCTTGAATCCTTCAAGCGCGGAAACGCCTGTGTCGCCCGATGTTGCTGTTAAAATAACCTGCGTTTTAGGCTTTTGCGTTTTCTTGAGCGCGGCAGACATCAGATGCGGCAACAATGACAATGCCATATCCTTAAAGGCCAGTGTTTTTCCGTGATAAAGCTCCAAAAACGCCGCCGACCCAACTTCCTTTACATCAACAATGCTCGGCGAAGAAAAGTTTTTCGAATTGTACGCGCTGTCAATACACTTTACAAGTTCGGCGGGCGTATAATCGTTCTTAAAATAGTGTCCCATAAGCCACAGCGCATGTGCGTTGTAATTAAAGCCCGACAAAACACCGGGCGTAAGATATGCTTGCGGAATTTTTCGCGGAACATAAAGCCCGCCATCATCGGCAATGCCTTTCAAAACAGACTGCGACGCAGTAAGCCTTTTAGACTTTTTATCGCCGCGAGTGCTTGTATATTTCATTTTTTTCGCCATTCGCAGGGCGCGCAAATTCCTATTCGCCGCCCGCGTTCCCTTCTTCGATTATTTAAACATGAAGCTCCTTGCGTGTTCGTCTTCGAGTTTATCATACGCACCGCGAATATTGCAAAAAAAAATTGGTGCGGGTAGTGACACTACCCGCACCGATTTTTTTTGCACGCGCTTGGCGTGCTGTCAAAACCCTCTGCTTGCGATTAAATATCCGGTGTGTTATTATTTCCGAAAAATTTCCCATCAAACGGAAGGAGCGTTCGCAGTGGAACAGTTCACATATGTAAAACGCGGCTACGACCCCGAAGAGGTCGATAGATATATCGCAACGCTGGAACAAGTGATTAAAAGCTATAAGGAAAAGGATAACGCAATCAAAAATGCTATTATTTCCGCGCAAATCGCGGCAGACAACATGGTTAAAAATGCGCGTGCGCAAGCCGACGAATATAAAGGGCAAATTTCGGCAGAGCTGGATAAATTGTCCGCAGAAGTCGGGCATCAACGCATGAAAATCAAGGCTTTTCAGGACGTTTACTCCGGAATGGTGCGTAAATATTTGACCGATTTGAATGACAATGATATGGGTGAATTGCACAACAAGCTTGACGATGTGGATAGGTTTATTTCACGGCTCAAGGAGATGGACATTGTTCCGACTTCGTCACCCTACGATGAGGCGACCCCCGATTCGCCCTCTTCGCCGCCTCCCGCGCCAACGCTAAAAGCCTTGCCCAAACCACCGCCGCCGCCGCAACAAAAATCGCAATCAAAGGGCGCGCAACAAAAAGCGGATCAACAGCCCATAAGCCTCGGGCCTTCAACCAGCCCAAGCCTTAACAAAACGGAATATGCTCCCCCACAGGCTGCCGCCCGCATAAACGAAGACGGAAACTACGTGCCAAGTACGTAAATTTGTGGTTCTGACCGTTTGGGGAAACTTTCGAGTTTCCCCAAAATATTTTCAAAAGGATTTCAATCGTCATGAAAACATTTAAAGTCGCGATTATCACAATGATCTTGCTTATAACCGGCGGCATATTTGCGGCGGTTTTTTATTTTTTTTACGCGGATAGAGGTGAAGGGGTGAAGGTCTTTTTGCATTTTCCCGAAGCCGTTTTTGTTGAAAAGGGCGGATTTTTTGCTGAAGGCGGATTTGTTGATGCCGGACACGATGCGTTTGCAGGGGATGGATACATAGAAGAAGAGCCGGAGGACGTCCCATGTTTGTACACCACTACGATTGTGCTTTCGGCGGCGGGCGATACGACGCTTGGGGGCGACCGTCGCCGAGGCGGGTATCACGCCTTTATGCGCGAGGTTCGCTACAATGGATTTGGGCATTTTTTTGCAAATGTCGCGGATATTTTTTATGAGAGCGATATTGCGGTTGTGAACCTTGAGGGCGCGCTCACCGATGTTCGTTACCCCTATGAAGACAAGGAATTTGTGTTTCGCGGGCCGACGGAATTTGCGCAAATTTTGGTGTATGGCAATGTCAACGTCGTTTCCCTCGCGAACAATCATACAATGGATTTTTTTCGGCAGGGATACAACGACACCCGTGACGCGTTGACGTCGGCCGGCGTTGCGTATTTCGGCAATGAGTTTAATACCGTCATGGAAATAAACGGCATAACCGTGGGGTTTTTCGGGCATCGTATCTGGGGCGATCATCGCTACAATCGCGCCGCTATAACGCGTTCGATTGAATATCTGCGCGAACGCGGCGCGCAACTTATAATCGCCTACTACCACTGGGGCGTCGAAAACGATAATTTCCCCGCAAATTATCAGCGTACAATCGGGCGTTTTACGATTCAGGAAGGTGCGCACCTTGTTCTCGGGGCGCATCCCCATGTTTTGCAGGGTATCGAGCAATACGAAGGGCGTTACATCGTTCACTCGCTTGCGAATTTTTCATTCGGCGGGAACGGAAACCCGCATGATATGGATAGCTTTATCTTTCAACAAAACTTTACATTCTATCGCGGCGAGCTTGTTGACACCGGGTCAAATATTATTCCCATACGCGTGTCTTCTGTGCGATACCGCAATAATTTTCAGCCCACGCCCGCCATGGGCGAAGACGAGGAACGGATTTTGGCGCGCCTCGAAACATACAGCAAGGGGTTGCTTCAATGAAGACAAAAACGAAGACAAAAACGACATGGTTTTTACTGCTTGCGGTTTATGCGGCGTTTTTTGCAATCGGGATGCCGGACGGCGCGTTCGGCGTTGCTTTGCCCGGCATTCGCATAGATATTGGGCTTTCTCGCGGACAGGCGTCGGCGATTATGATTGTTCATTCGCTGAGCTACGCGCTTGCGGCGTCGCAAATGGGGCGAATCGAAAAAATTATCCCGATGAAATGGGTGACAGGCGGCGGGCTTTTTATGTTGCTTGCGGGCATTTTGGGCTACTCTGTTTCGCCGGGATTGGCGGGGTTTA
>WRHA01000319.1 GCA_009783395.1 Defluviitaleaceae bacterium | reverse complement strand
GGCGGGGATGGTTTGCGGCGATGGGTTTGATTGTTGGTGCGCGGATGCGGGTTGGGTGATTTGCGGTTGTGTGCCGGGGGATTGCGGCGGGGTTGCGGGTTGTTGTTGTATTTCCGATTGTGCCTGCGATTGTACCTGCGCTTGTACCTGCGGCGGCACTGTTTGCGTCGGCATTTTCGGAGCAACGGCAGAATGAGGATCGGCAGTCGCGGGGGCTTGTTGTTGTGTCATCTCCCCCGGCTCGCCTGTAAGAATTTGCTTCAACTTCGCCGCAAGTACCGGATTGCTGTTCTGCATTGCGTCAACCGCATCCAAAAGCACGTTAAGTTGTGCCGCCATTTTCGTTTGTCCCGCGGCGAAACCTTTGAGCAGTGCCGCATTTGCCTGCGTCATCCGAATATTGTTTTGCAACATAAAAAGTGCGCGCTCCGGCGACTGCGCCAGCTTCAACGCTTGATTCATGCGGCGAATACTCTCTTCCGTAAGCGGCATTCCGTTCTCGAGCATAAGCCGCAACATAGCCTTGTTCTCGTCCGTGACCTTGTAGCCGTAAGTTAGCAGGGTTTGCGTCAAAACCTCTGTTGGAACAGGTGCTTCCTTTAAAAAATAAGCCTCATTTGCGCCGGACGACGAAGTAGCATCCGGCAAAGCGGCAGACGACAATGCGGCATCCGGAGGCGCAACTTTTTCCGCACCATGCGAAGCATTCGGCGTCAGCGGAAGCCCCGCATCACGCAAGAGATAACTTTTCACTTCCATAATTTTTTCCATTCGCTGAACATACAAATTCCTGATGAAATTCGTCGCCCGCGTTCCCTTCTTCGATTCTTCAGGCGATCTCCAAATCAATCCCAACGGGGCAATGATCCGATCCGAAAACATCCGGATAAATCGCCGCATTGCGAAGCGCAGGCCGCAATGCATCGGAGATCAAAAAATAGTCAATGCGCCAGCCGACGTTTTTCTCACGCGCACGCCCCATGTAAGACCACCATGTGTATGCATCGGATTTTTCGGGGTTTAAATCGCGATATGTGTCGACATATCCCGCCGACAAAAGCGCGGTCATTTTTTCGCGTTCCTGCGGGGTAAAGCCTGCGTTTTTCACATTTGCACGGGCATTTTTTATATCAATCTCCCTGTGGGCAACATTCAAATCACCGCACAAAACAACGGGCTTTGCAAAGCCCTTCAAATAATCACGAAAATCGTCTTCCCACCGCATCCGATATTCCAAACGCGCAAGTCCGCGCTGTGAGTTTGGCGTATAAACCGTTATGAAAAAAAATTTTTCAAACTCAAGTGCGACAATGCGACCTTCGCGATCATGCTCGTCAATGCCCATGCCGTTTTGCACCGAAAGCGGCGGCATCTTGGTCAAAACAAGCGTGCCGGAATAACCCTTCTTTTCGGCCGAATTCCAAAACGGCAAATAGCCCGAAAAGTCAAAAGTGGCTTGTTCGGGCTGCATTTTTGTTTCCTGAATACCGATTATGTCAAAATCCTCACGGCGCAAAAAATCCGCAAACCCTTTATTCATGCACGCCCGCAAACCATTCACATTCCATGACGCAAGTCTCATCACGTTCCAATCAACTCCCGCAACACAAGCAATGTCTTTGCCGCATCTCTAAAATCATGGGTTTCTATTTGACGAACAAGTACGGCCGCTTCGGGGACGGTTCGGATTTTTTCAATTATCGAAAGGCTGTCGGTGCTGTAATCATCAATAATCTCAGCCAGTTCATCCAGAATCGCCGCGATTTCGCGTCGCGCATCTTTTGAATAAAGCGACATTTCCGTCTCGCCAATATCGTTAAGCACGCGCTGAAGCTCGTTTTCTAAGTCTGAAACGTCCTCAATTGAGGGAATTTCGAGTTCATTAAGCGTGTGCTCAATCTGTTTTGCGTACCTCGAAAGCGTGTGCTCGTTAATTAACGCCGCCAGTCCTTTAAGTGAATGCGCCAAAAGACGCGCCGTTTCCATTTTGCCCTCATCGAGTGCAAGCTTTAAATTAACCCCGGCATCATTTTGGCTTCGATAGAATTCGTGACGCAGTTTTGCCATAATACCGACGCGCTTTTTATAGTCCTCTGCCTCGTCGACCGGGGTACGCCGCTTGTTTCGGATATATTTTGTCAAAATCGCATCAAGATGTTTTGTTTGAATCGGTTTCGAAAGGAAATCGTTAAAACCGGATTTAATGTATCCCTCGGCCATGCCGACAACTGCGTTTGCAGTAAGCACGACAATCGGCGATGCATATCCCGCTTTTCGCATCAAATTCATGGCTTCAATGCCACTCATGCGCGGCATTGTGTGATCCATAAAAACAATGTCGTAGACGTTTCCCTGCTTGATTTTTTCGAGTGCGGCAAGCCCGCCGCCACAGGTGTCAACCTTTAATCCGTATTGCGAAAGAAGCCCCTTTGCAACATACAAATTTACGTCGAGGTCATCAACAACAAGCACTCTTCCGTAAGACATCGGCTCGGGTGTAAAATCTACTGTTTCGGCATAACCTTCAAATTTTTGCAAACTTCTTACCTCGTCTGCACCCAAAACTTCGTCACCCAAAATTTCTTGCGGAATAAAAATTTTAACCGTCGTACCTTTTCCCTCTTCACTTTCAATTTCAATTTTTCCGTTCATCATTCGAACCAAATTATATGCAATGGGCATTCCAAGCCCTGCGCCGCCGACATAGCGACGTTCGCGCTCGTGGAAACGTACATACTCCGCGTGCAAATTATCAAGCTGCTTGGGGGTCATTCCAAGGCCGGTGTCGCTTACTGTAAATTTTAGTGCAAATTGCTTGTCGCCTTCCCCCTGCCCCGACATTTCGACCGTCATTTCAACGCTTCCGGCATCGGTGTATTTAAAGGCGTTTGACAAAACATTATTCAAAATTTGTCTGATGCGAACGGTATCACCCAAAAGCTTTGCGGGCAAATTTTCGTCAACATTTAGCGCAAACTTGATTTCCTTGTCACCCACAAAGGTGAGATGCGTATACGAAACGTCACCGATCAACCTTGCAAGATTGTATTCTTTGCAAATAAACTCCATTTTACCCGCTTCGATTTTCGAAAGATCCAAAATGTCGCTTGCAATCGACGTAAGAAGCTGTGCAGAATTATTTATTTGCGAAAATGCTTTTTCCATCTCGATTGTAAGATACGGTTTTTGTAACTGGATTTCGGAAATGCCGGCAACAGCGGAAATAGGCGTACGAATTTCGTGCGACATCCTTGCCAAAAACTCACTTTTTACACGGTTTGACTCCTCGGCTATTTCCGTACGAAAGGCGCGTTCGATTGCCTCGCGCTCGTTTGCCTCGGCGGCTTTAATCTCGCGCATATCCTGCATGTATTCAACAAGCAAAAACCTACCGCGATAGTTTACTCGAACGCCATATATTTCAGTCGGCAGTTCGCTTCCGTCGGGCAAAATATACATCCACTCCATGCGACAAAAACCTTCGCGAAACACCGTTTCATTAAATTTTTCAGTCATCACCCGTGAGGGTATTCCGCAGGGCTGCATCTCGGGTGAAAATTCATAGTATCGCGGAAAATATTCATCCTTTGATGCCATGCCGAATGTATCGAGCAAGGTTTGATTGCATCCGATAATGTTTAGAGAATCGTCCCATACCTCAACCATCATCGGCGATGCATCCAATAAAATATTCGAAAGCCGTTCGGGGTCATCCAGTTGCAAACCTTCGTACGGTCCGTTTTTCGCAATCATCAACAAAAGAATAATGAGCGTAAACGCAACAAGCGCGATAAGTAATGACAAAGCAATAACAGCCAAACATATCAGTCCTTAAGACAGGCTCTAAATATTTCCGCAAAAAACATTTTTCAAATATTTTTTTGCGATTTCGGCGGCGCGCAAAATAGTTTCAACAGGAGTCGGCGCGAGGTGTGCATACTTGTGGCGAGGAAAAAAACGCGAAATATGAAGCGGCGTGTCCGGCGATATTTCAGACGCTAGCCATTTTGCAATCGGCTCAATATCATTGTCGTTCTCGCCGGGAATGAGCAAAGTTGTAATCTCAACATGGCAACTTTTTTGCGCACGTGCAATCGTATTTTTTACTATATCCAAATCGCCGCCGATTTTTTTGTAAAACTCCGTCGTAAATGCCTTCAAGTCTATATTCATCGCATCAATGTACGGCAGAAGCTTTTCAAGCGGCTCGGGATTGATAAATCCGTTTGTTACCACGACGTTTTTCATTCCCACTGCGTGAATTTCACGAGCGCAGTCGTACAAAAATTCGTAATTTATCAGAGGCTCGTTGTATGTGTAGGCGACGCCAAGGTTGTTGGGCGTTTTGCGTGCTATAGCAACGATTTCCGCAGGGGTAAAATCCCTTTCGCCCCGGATTTTAAAATCCGGCCACGCTATTTCGGCATTTTGACAAAACCCGCATCGGAAATTGCATCCGTAGCTTCCGATAGAAACTATATCACTGCCACGGAAAAACCCCATAAGCGGCTTTTTTTCGATTGGATCAACGGCGATCGCGGTAATTTTGCCATACGAATCCACTTGTCCGCCGATATTTTTCCGCGCACCGCAAAATCCCGCATCGCCCTCGGAAAGCACGCATCCATGCGGACATATTTCGCAACGCGCATTAGGCATTTTTTTTGCAGGCATGGTTTTTGTCACTCGCAGGGCTATTCATACCGCGTGACTTTAAATCGTTGCATAGAAATTTTTTCGTCGGGTGCGATGCCTGCCTTTTGGCACGCTATTTCTATTTGATGCGCAACAGTATCCACGCCGTCAAGGTTTGGAAGAAGTAATCCGCGCTTCGCACCGCACGAAACGATTACGCCATATTGTTTTACGTCCAATTCATTCGGATCGTTAATATCCTCCGGCTCATCCAAAATATCAACCTTGTACACAATATGCGGCAACTCCGACGCACCGACCGGCGGAAAGCGAGGGTCGTGCATCCCCGCCGAAACTGCATTTCGCAAAATTTCTTCTGCAATGCAACTCTTCGTCGCAGTAATTGTGCCGATGCATCCTCGAAGCCGACCATTAATATGAAGCGAAACAAATGTGCCGGCCCGCCGCGAAAGCATTTCTTCGGAAAGCTCGCCCGCTTCCGAAAGCATCAAATCGCGCCCGGTTTCAACGCGATGCTTTAGCGATTTCCGCGCCAATGCGAGATATTCATCCTCATGCATTAAATTTCACCACTCCGTAACCCACGCCAAACGGGCATTCATATGAAAGTTGTTTTGCGGAAACCTCGCGCCCCGCCGCATATCCTGCAAGCATTGCAAAGGAGCCGTAACCGCATTCGGCGGCGGCTTCGCGCAAATCTTGCGGCATGGAAAGAAGCGAATCGAAATCCGCTTCGCTTAAAAATTTCATTACGTCGCGGTCGAAAATTTCGCCCTCGGCCGCGTAACCGTACGAGCCTCCCAATTTATGCGACAAATCACCCGATGCAATGATACAAACGCGCCTTTCGAGCTTTTCTGTCGCCTCTGCAATCATTGCACCCATTTCGAAATGTGCCGACGCACTAAGCCCCGATTGCGAAACGCGCACGATTTTATAATCCGAATAAAATTTGTTCAAATAATGCATCGGCACCAAAACGCCGTGGTCAAGCGAGGGGTCGCGCTCGCCAAAAGTTCCGGCAGGAAAGTTTTGCTGCTCTGCGATCAGCGCGATTTCCTCAACAAGCTCGACATCATATTCAGCCGAATAAGTCGGCACCGCCACGCCAAACCGTGCAAAATCCCCACTTGCCTTAACACCCGGCGAAATGTGGAAAAAATCGTTAAAAACCGTTCCGTGCGGCGTAAAAAAAATAACCGTATCCGGGCGAAAACTCGCAATATCGCGTGAAACTTCGTCCATGGATTTCACAGTCTCGGGGATTTTCAAAACGCCGTTTCCAACCTCCGGCACGGCAAGCGGCGGATGCGGCATAACAGCCATAATCATTTTCATATAAATTCTCCTTAATTTATTATAAACCATGGAAAATATATTACAAGTATGTTACAATCTTTTTAAAGGTTTCAATCGGTGCGGGTAGTGTCACTACCCGCACCAAATCGAAGGGAGCAAAAAAAATGGAATCCTTCTTAGATGTTTTCGTAAATGAAATTAATGACATCATAAATATACATAGCCGAAATCCGATTTGGATAGTAAGCCAGGTTTTTGCTTTCTTCGCGCTTATCACGATGTTTTGGTCGTTTCAAATTAAAGATAAGCTGAAAATGATGCTCCTGCTGGGGCTCGGAACGACATTTTTAGCTATTTCCGCCGCATTTTTAGATAACTGGACGCTTACCGTTCTGTTCGGCGTGGCGTCGTTACGCAATTATGTATTTTGCTTCTTTGAATGGCGCGGGCTGAAAGGACAACCTGTCGCCAGAGTTTGGTGGTGGTTTTGGGCGGTTATTTTTATCGTTACGACCGTGGTTTCCACGATTGTGCTTGTTTACATCGTGCAAGTGGACACTGTCGGGCCGTGGCTCGAATGGCTCATTACAATTACACTGTCGGGGCTTGTTATCGGCAATGTAATTTCGGGAACGCACCTTATGCGCGTCAGTTTTGTTGCAAACCGCGCATTTAACATAATAAATCACTGGTATTTCAGCAATATTATCGCCGTATTTATCGCGTGCATGACGATTTCGTCAAATATAATATTTTACGTACGCGAGCTCGTTGCATGGATTCGCAAACGACGCGCAGAAAAATTAGAGGTGGAGGAAGCAAGGACGGAATACCTCGAACGAATCGAACAAGAGAAAGATTAGAACCTGTCTTCAATAATTTCACGCCGCCCCGGCACAGAATGGCGTTTTCACAGCTTTTCGTCGGCGATGACGCGTACCCAATGCGGTACGTTAGGAGCCGACGGGAAGCTGTGGGAACGCCAGGCTGTGTCGGGGCGG
>WRHA01000318.1 GCA_009783395.1 Defluviitaleaceae bacterium | reverse complement strand
AAGTCCCGTGCGAGGCAGGCGGTTGAAATACTCGCGGAGGATTTGATTAAACTTTATGCGGAGAGGCAAGCCGCAAACGCGCATGTTTACGGCACGGATACGGTTTGGCAAACGGAATTTGAAGCCGCGTTTCACCACACCGAAACAGACGACCAGCTCGCGGCAATCGAGGACGTTAAGCGCGATATGGAATCGCCGCGTGTGATGGATCGCCTTGTTTGCGGCGATGTGGGATACGGCAAAACGGAAATTGCGATTCGTGCGGCGTTTAAGGCGGTGCAAGACGGCAAGCAGGTCGCGTATCTTGTGCCGACAACGATTCTCGCACAGCAACATTACTACACGTTCACTTCGCGCATGAAATCTTATCCGATCGCCGTCGAAAGGCTCTCGCGCTTCCAAACAAAAAAAGAGCAACAAGTGACGCTGAAAAATTTGGCGTCCGGCGCGTCCGACATTGTAATCGGCACGCATCGACTGCTTTCGAAGGATGTAAAATTCAAAGACCTCGGGCTGATAATCGTCGACGAAGAACAGCGTTTCGGCGTTGGGCATAAGGAGAAGTTGAAGGAAATTCGCGCAAATGTCGACGTACTGACACTAACTGCAACGCCGATTCCGCGCACTTTGCACTTCTCGCTAACGGGCATTCGCGACATGTCCTTGCTTGACGAGCCGCCGGAGGAGCGCAGACCGGTGCAAACATATGTGATGGAATATTCGGCGGAGTTTGTGCGGGACGCTATTTCGCGTGAGCTTGCACGGGGCGGGCAAGTGTACTATTTGCACAATCGCGTGCGCAATATCGCCGAGGAGGCCACGCGTGTCGCCGCGCTTGTGCCGCAAGCGCGGGTCGCATTCGCGCACGGACAAATGAGCGAAACGGAACTGGAAAATATCATGCATGATTTCGTCGAGGGCGAGGTCGATGTTTTGGTTTGCACAACGATCATCGAAACCGGTCTGGACATCCCGAACGTCAACACGATAATCATCCAAAACGCCGACTTCATGGGGCTTTCGCAACTTTATCAGCTTCGCGGACGGGTGGGCAGGTCGAGCCGCCTCGCATACGCATATCTAATGTATCGGCGCGACAAGGTTCTGCGCGAGGAAGCCGAAAAACGCCTGCAAACCATCCGCGAGTTTACGGAGTTTGGCGCGGGCTTTAAAATTGCCATGCGCGACCTTGAAATTCGCGGCGCGGGAAATTTGCTTGGCCAGCAACAGCACGGGCATATGGATTCTGTCGGGTACGATATGTACTGCAAGCTGCTTGCGGAGGCGGTTGGCGGGCTTCGCGGCGAAGCTCCCGCCGTCGAACACGAAACCAACATCGACATATCCGTCGACGCCTTCATTCCCACACATCTTGTCCCCGACGAACAGCAAAAACTTGAAATATATAAAAAAATCTCGCTGATAAATTCACAGCAAGATTACTATGACGTGCAGGAAGAAATCGAGGATCGCTTTGGCGCAACGCCGCCGCCTGTTGTAAATCTCCTAAATGTTGCCCTAATGAAATCCGAAGCACGCGCCCTGGGAATAATTTCGATTGCGCAAAAAAGCAAAAATATAGTCCTAACCTTCCGCGCCGATGCCCCGATCAATCCCGACACACTGATGCAAACCATACAGCAAAACCCCGCGCGCCTGCTGTTCACAATGGCGCAAAATCCATACGTTACGATTCGAGCCTTAAAAAACGAAAAGCCGCCCGAAGACGGCGGCTTTTCGAAGATAAAAGAGATCCGTGCTATTCTTTGTACTCTCCGTCAATGAAAATGATTTCTTCGTCGTATTTGCTCATTCTGGTCAAAACGCCGATAACGTCGATAAGCCACCAAACTCCGAGTCCGCCGCATGTAACAAGTTTCAGCACACCCATCATTGTTTGACCGCGCATAAATCTGTCGATACCAAGTTCGCCCACAGCAATAACAACTATGATGAACACGATTTTGTTAATTCTTTTTTCCACAACCTCCGCCTCCCTTCATAAAAATTCGTAAGTACGTATTGCCTTTATTGACTACCCGGCAGGTCGCTCACCTTTGACGAAAACAAACCGAAAACAAACTAGCGTTCCCATTGTCCGTCGATGAAAACGAATTCCTCATCGTAGTGGCTGATTTTGGTTATTGCAATAACAAAGTCAACCAACTGCCAAATACCAAGGCCTCCGCAGGTAACAAGCTTTAAAATGCCCAAGCCAATTTGGCCGCGCATAAACCTGTCAATTCCAAACTCGCCCAAGAAAAACGCAAGCACCAGGAATGTTATCTTGTTGATTCTCTTTTCCATATTCGCCTCTCCTTTCATTTAATACATATTATTCTATTCCTTCCATTCGCCGTCGATGAAAATGAAATCATCGCCATATTTGCCGATTTTGGTTAGGGTTATGATAAAGTCGACCAATTCCCAAATCCCAATACCGCCACAGGTAACAAGCTTGAGGATACCCCAGCCCACTTGCCCGCGCATAAATCTGTCGACTCCGAATGCACCTAAAAAAAGCGATATTATAATGAAGGTTACCTTGTTTATTCTTTTTTCCACGTTGCGCCCTCCTTTCCTTCAAAAAAGTTTCCAGGGCGTGTTGCCACTACGCGAATGGCACGATTTTTGAGGCAAATTTTCGTATGTTTTCGCCCTAAGCACAATGATAGAAGCTACAAAAAGGCGTACCTTTTTACAGCTTCCACTCGCACAGAATTTAGCACACGAAAGGCAGGAAGTCAATGGCAATGTTCATTTTTTCAAATCGGTGCGGGTAGTGTCACTACCCGCACCGATCGGCCTCTTTGCCCATTGCCGCACTTTTTGCTATAATGGGTCGGGTATTACATAAGGGGGCATTTTTCATGGTCAAACTGCCATCCATTTTTAGTAGCGGAATGGTCATCGGTAAGGATGCAAAGCTTTGGGGCTTTGCGACGCCGCATGAAAGGGTTGTGGCAACTTTCATGGATGAGACATACGAAACCGTTGCGGACGAAAGCGGTCGGTTTGATTTGTGCATTTCGGCTCGTGAATTTGGCGGGCCGTATATGTTAAACGTCGGTGGCGTGACGATTCACGATGTGTATGTCGGCAAAGTGTGGCTGTGCGGCGGGTCGTCAAACATGGACGAATCGGCCTCCCGTGCGGAATTATTGCATGACGAAAAAATATTGGAAAACCCACAAATCCGCGTGTTTCATGCAGAAAAAGGATTTTCATTTTCCGCGCCCGCAAAGGATTTGGCGGGGAAATGGCATTCTGCGACGGGTTGGTTTTTGGAACATATTCCCTTGATGCCCTATCATTTTGCAAAAACGCTCCTTGAAAAAGACCCCGATATTCCCGTGGGTCTTATTTGTATTCCCCTTGGCGGAACAAAAATCGAAAGCTGGCTTCCCGAGGAAGCAGTGCAAAATTACCCCGACCATTTTGCCGAATTTAAGAACATCCAACAGCCCGATCTCCTCAAAAAAACAAGGGACGAGTCGGACAGGCGCGTGAAGGCATGGCAAAACTCGCTTGCCATGAAGGACAAAGGGATTTCAGAGCGGTGGTTTGCCCCCGAATACGACGACACAATGTGGGAAACACGAATGTTGCTCGACTCTGCAAAACTCCCCCGTCACGGCTCGGTATGGTTGCGTAAAAAAATTGTGTTGCCCGAAATGTGCGGTTCTGTTACACTTCGTTTCGGACGCGTGGAAAACAGCGTGACTGTTTATATAAACGGAAAAGTCGCTATAAATGTCCCCTACTTGTTTCCCCCATGCGCCTGCGTTTTGCCGGAGGGGCTTCTTAAAGAAGGCGAAAATACGATCGCGATTCGAATCGTCGGCGACAGTCACAACCCCAAAATTATCCCCGGCAAGGAATACGCACTTGTGTATCCAAGCGGACGCACCGATTTAGACGGACGCTGGAAGTGGCGCACCGGCGCGGTTATGCCGATGTGTGCTCCGTCCGTTTATTTCCCGTCCTTACCCTGCGGTGTGTACAATTTCATGCTCGCGCCGCTTTTGGGGCTGCGCATCGACGGAATAATATGGAATCAAGGCGAATCAAACACTGCGCGCCCATATGAATACAAGGCGATCTTCACGGAGCTGGCGAATCATCTGCACAAACATTTCGGCAATGCTCCGCTGATTTACACACAAATCGCAAACTACATCGACCCATACAGTTACAATTTTATAGAAGGTTTCGGCACGCCGGGTGAATATTGGGCGGTTCTTCGCGAACAACAGCGACGCTGTGCAGACATTCCAAATACAGCGATGGTGGTTACAATCGATTGCGGCGAATATAACGACCTTCATCCCACCAATAAAAAAATCGTCGGTAAGCGGTTTGCACTGCACGCACGTCGACTGGCGTACGGCGAGGACATAATCACCGACGGCCCGACCGTTACAAAAGCAGAATACAGTGCCGGGCGACTCACCATTTACTTCAAGCACGCCGAAGGATTGTGGGCAAAAGACGGGCATCCCCTCCTGGATGTAATCGACGAAGAAGGTTCGGCGCATCGGCTTTTTGCCGCCATTTGGGATGATGCGCTGAATGTTATCGTTGGCGACATGAACCCTACGCTTGTGCGATTCGGCTGGGCGGATTGTCCTCTTGTACCGCTTTACAATGCTTATTGCTTGCCCGCTTCACCCTTTGAAATTGAAATTACGCACGTTTAGAGAGGATGTTTTGCATGACTGTAATGATAGTGGAGGATACCGCTATTTTGCGCAAAGTAATGCGGAATATTTTAAAAGAATTCTGCGGCATGAGGGACGAAGACATACACGAGGCCGAGGACGCGATTAAAGCCATAAAATCATACAAAATCGTAAACCCCGACATCGTTTTTTTGGACATAGCCATGCCCGAAATAAACGGGAAAAAAGCCATAGGTCAACTGCTTACCGTCGACCCGGGCGCGAATATTATTATGTTTACCGGCTCGCGGGATGCAAACGACGTTATTGAGTGCATAAATGCCGGCGCGAAGGATTATTTAACCAAACCACTGCAACCGCAGAGAGTTAAAGAGGCGGTTCAAAAAATATTGGATCAAAAAAATGGCTGAGATTATCACGGTCGCGTCACTGCTTTTGGCGTGCGCGACCATGGTTTTATTGTTTCGCCGAAGCAGTAAGTTTAAAAGCCGTTACGAGGAATACGCAAGGGCTTCTTTTGCGTTCGATACGGTTCATTTTGTGCTTACGATTTGGGACGAGAATTTGCAAATAATTGACTCAAATATGGAAGCGGTCAGGCGTTTTGGATTGTCGCGCAAGGAAGAGTACATAGAACGGCGGGACGAAATTATTCCTGCAAATCAGCCTCCCGGCTATATGCCGATGGAACGCTGTTTTAAGTTGCTTTCAAACGTGCCTGACAGCGGGCAATTGGTTCGAAATGTGATGCATTACAATTTGAATGGCGAACAAATCCCTATGGAAGTGGTTTTTTTTAAAGGGAATTTCAAGAACAGGCCTGTGGTTTTAACATGTGCATCCGACATGAGCGGGATTTATGAATCCATGGAGGCGATGCTTTCCGAACGCGAGCGCAGTGCCGTCGTTGAGGCAAACTCGGAGGCAAAAAGCCGATTTCTTGCGCGCATGAGCCATGAAATTCGCACGCCGATTACGGCCGTTTTGGGCATATCCGAAATTCTGCTTCAACAGCCGGAAATCTCCGATGAAACCGAAGAATCCATCACGAAAATTTTTAATGCGTCGTCGTCGCTGATACGAATCATTAACGATATTTTGGATTTGTCAAAAATCGAAGCGAGCAAAATGTCGCTGGTTTACTCGGATTATGAGACGGCAAATTTGCTGAGCGATATTGTGCAAATTAATGCGGTTATGCTTGGCAGTAAGCCGCTTAATCTTGTTGTGCGAATAGACGAAAACATTCCCGTTGCTTTAACCGGCGACGAGATACGCATCCGTCAGGTGCTTAACAATGTTCTTTCAAACGCGATTAAATATACAGATGAGGGCAGTGTTTCATTTACTGCCGAATGCTATCCCCATCCGGAAAAACCCGACTACATCGACCTTTATGTCACGATTAGGGACACGGGCAGAGGCATGTCTCGCGAGCAACTCGATGTGCTTTTTACAGAGTTCACCCGTTTTCACGAATTTGAAGATCGCTTTACCGAGGGAACCGGGCTTGGGATGCCCATCGTGTACAGCCTGTTGCAACTGATGTCGGCCGATATAGACATCGACAGCCGCGTTGGCGAGGGTACGGCGGTAATTATTCGCATCCCCCAACAGATCGCCAATGTTGCGACCGTTGGTGCAGAAACCGCACGAAAGCTGGAGCAATTCGAAATTGGGTCCAAGCGGGCTACTTTTAAGCCGGAACCCATGCCGCATGGCAGTGTTTTGGTTGTGGATGATGTTGAGACAAATCGCTTTGTTGCGCGGGGGTTGCTGGGCTTTTATGGGCTGAATGTCGAGACATGTGTCGGCGGCAAGGAGGCCATCGAGCTGATTGAGTCGGGCAAAAGCTACGATATTATTTTTATGGATCACATGATGCCGGGGCTTAACGGCATTGAAACAACGCAAATTTTGCGTGAAACGGGATATGTAAAACCGATTCTTGCGCTTACCGCAAATATGATGATGGGTAAAGCCGAAGAATTTACCGCAAAGGGGTTTGACGGTTTTGTCGGCAAGCCGATTCAATCCTCCGAGCTCGATGCCGCATTGCGCACATTCATACGCGCCAAGCGTGAGCCTGCCGGTACGCTTGATGTGAATGAGGATTACTACAGTCGTCCCGAGGTCGTTCAGATGATTCGGGCGGATTTTGTGGAAAATCATGCCGACGCCGCCGATAAATTTCGCGAAGCTCTTGCCGCCGATGATATTGAATCCGCCAAGCGCGTCGCACACACCATCGCAAGCCTTGCGCGTTACA
>WRHA01000317.1 GCA_009783395.1 Defluviitaleaceae bacterium | reverse complement strand
ATACAGAGGCGTTTATTACGCAGGGACGGGGCTACCGTTTGTCGTATAGGGACGCTTGCGAGAGACGGCGTTGAAAGGTGTCGCCTCGGGACTTGAGACTATTTTAATCGAGCTTATGTACCAAGATATGCGGAACAATTCTAAGAATTTGTTCCTTTTTAAAATGCCCTGCAAGCCCGCTTCATAAGCGGCTTACAGGGCATTTTTTCCCGAATCATTTTGCTCTCTAATTTATCAGGAGCGGTGCATTCGATGTTTCGGCGGCGAGCCTTATTTTTTTTGCGGCGTAATCCAGGTTCGCGCTTTGTGCCTCTACCACGTACGGCTCATTTATTACATATTTCAAATCCGCAAGCCCGACGCGAATTTTTCCCATAGACGCGTGCGCCTTTATATGGTAGCCAACATCACGCGCAGAGGGTAGATTTATGCCCAGCTTTGCATTTCCCGTTTCCACGTTCCAAATATAATTGGTGTGGCGCGAAAATTTTGACATGATAATCGAAAGCGGCGCGTTGTAATTTGTCAATTTGAGATTTGCGATGTCGATATCATTGGCCTCGGTTGAGCCGTTTAAATTTTCGATTGTCGCACTGTCGGACGCAATTTTTGAAACGGAAAGTCGACCGTTGCTTGCCTCGGCAAAAAACTTTACGGCGGAAATTTCTGCAATCGAAGTGTTGCCGTTTGCGTTTGTGAAGTGGATTTCATTCGCCGAAAGTGTCGACACATCGAAATTGCCGTTCATTAAGTCGACTTTTATTACGCCAAACGCACGCTCCGGCACAAATGCGTCAATCGAAACCGTACAAAAATCCTCCGGCTCGTAATGCAAAGTATATTTGCCGCCGAGTTTTTTTATTTCGATCGGTGCACCGGATTTATTTGCGCGATAAGTTATGCGTGCGGTAATTTTGTCGCCATTGTAGCCGCGAATGCGAACGTCTCCGTTAAGGCAAGTGAGATTAAGTTCGTTTGAACCATCGGGTTCGACAAGCAGTTCGACTTGCTTTTCGACTGTATTTTTGGCCTTTCGCGACGGGGAAGGGGAGGGGGCGCGTTGTGGATCATGCTCGCCCTCGGGGACAAAAGTGTCGGATAATTTGTCCGTTGCGCCAACGATTTTTTCCGCGAAGGCTTTTGTGAATTTTTCCACCTTTGGCGCGGCATCACGCGCAAAGCTTTCGAATTTTTCACCCAAATCTCGATAGCTTGAATCGTAAAGAGATCGTTCGCTTCCGCGCTGTTGCTCATCTCGGCGCGAAGATGCCGCCTCATCATGTGCGCGGAAAGGAGGAGGAACAGGTCGGTCGCCTCCTCCGCCATCAAGCGATGCAAGCAAATCCGCCGCTTCCGCCGCAGAAATTTTTCCATCTTCAATCATTTTCAAAATGCGCATTTTTTCGTTCATGCTACGATCTCCTTTCGAAGCCGCCGTATTTTTTCTTCACGCGGATATCCTCGCCAAAGAATTTCACCATTTGATAATTTCCCAAAAAGCGCGAAACAATACGGTCGGAGTATTGAGTCGCAAGCTCGTTTGTCGTTAGATTTGTTGAAATAACCGTGTGTTTTCGCGTAAGAAGCCGCTGGTTGATAATATCGAAAAGGGCGGCAGATGTGATAATCGTCGAAATTTCTGTGCCAAGGTCATCCAAAACCAGAAGATCAACATCGTCTACAGCTTCAAGCATTTCGTCGGGAGCAGAAATGCGATTAAACCTGGAATCCTCGATAACCTTGCAAAGACGCGGAACGGTTAAATAAAGCACCGTGCGCCCCCTATCCAAAATTTCCTTAGCAATGCAGTGACAAACAAAGGTTTTGCCGAGGCCGGTGTCGCCGAAAAGAAGCAAGTTATTAAACTCGGCATCAAAATTTTTCACAAATTTATTTGTGACGCGAAAAACCGTTTCCATGTTCATGCGGGGCGAAAGCCCCTCGTTTTCAACGATTTTTTCGCTGAAAAGCTGCATGTCAAACGTGCCGAAATTTTCGTCACGCAACACCTCGCGCAAATTCGAAAGCGAATAGTATTCATTAATAAGCCGCTGTTTCAAACATACGCACGCCGTCGCGGGAATGCCGATATACCCCGTATCACTGCATTTCTTGCAGTTATATTTGGCCAAATCCTTTTTCCCGCGAAAACTTTTTTGCATTAAAATAAGACGCTCTTCTTTTAAAGCGTCTGTTTTTTCGCGTCCCAGCGCAATTGCATCGGAATCGCCGGAAATCGCAAACCGCGCAATTTGAATACCTATTTCGCCAAGCTCTCTGTCAATCTCGGCCAGGCGCGGAACTTTTTTGTATATTTCCTTGCGCCTCGCGTCATGAAGCGCGTCTGCACGGTCGCGCTCCGCCTGCATTTCGCGCATAACTTTGCGGTATGCGTTTTTGAATCGCATCGGACATTGCTCCTAATTTGCGTTAAGTTTTTTCTCTATATATGCTCGTTCAAGTTTTTCGTACTGGGAATAGTCTATGTCGCGCTGTTTGAAATTTACAAATTTGTTCTTTGCTTTTGGCGCAGGGCGCGAGGTTTTATTTTGCGAAAACTCGCTGTCGCCCGCGGCAACGGCATCCATCGTAAAAATGCCGTTTTTATGCCATTCGGTTAAGATTTTTTCCGTATATTTTTTGTCAAATTTATTTATTTTTTCTACACATCGATCAACGGCCTCAACTATCAACTCGAGCGGCATGTTTAATTCGTGCAACCATTTGTCCATATATTTACGCTGTGCGGGAGTGGGATATCCGGAAACCTGCCCTGCATGGCGCAGAATTGTGCGATAATCACGGTCGAAATTTTGCACATATTCGGTGGCGGATTTAACGTCGGATATTCCGCGATCGGCCCAGTCCATTGCGCATTTTTCGATGTATCGGAGCCCTCTGTGGTCGTTTTCTTCACAATATTCAAGCAAAAATTCGATTACGTCAATCGGCAGACGAAGCCAATCGTGGAAGCCGAAAATCACATTCATATCATTATAGGAAAGCAGCTTGCCGAGGGTTTTTTCTGCACACGAAAACAGCCGCTCGATATCGGGGCATTCGCTTCGATAACATGCCAGCTCTTGAGTGGTGTAATTTGGACGAGATGCGGCGGCCGCGGATGACGGGAGCAGTGAAAGTTTTGCTTCCTGCGATTCGTGGGCGGGCTCATTTTTCATTGCAATCGGCAAAAACGTGATGTCCATACCGTTTTTGCTTGAGGAGATGCTTACGAGCTTCTCCTTTTCCCAGTGTCTCCACGCCTTAATAACATCGCCTTCGGTGACACGAAAGCGTTCGCTTATCTCTTGAAACGTTGCACATTCGCCGTCCAAAAGGCGACGCAAGCTCCATATGTAAATCAGCGGATAAACCGGCAGGCAATCCGTCATATAATCGTCGATGAAAATTGTCGAAAGCTCCATGTGCGAACATTTGTATCCCAGTTTCATCTTTATATCGCTCATATTTTCGGCACACCCGCTTCCAATGTTTTCTTACGGACATGATAACCTATTTTGGGCGGGTTGGATATGATTATTTATCAACAACTTTTATCAATTATGTGGATAAAAATGTGGATAACCATTAAGTGCGATTATTACTGGATAAAAAAACACTTTTAAATTTGTCAAGTGTTTTTTCTTAATATTTTGTTAAAACATAAAAGTTTGACCATAAAAAAAGCCCGTAATCACTGGGTTTTTTGGCTCAGCCCAGTGATTGCGGGCGAAAATAATGCTTGACAATTGCGGATGCACTATCCATCACGCAATGTGGATAATGTGGATAACTTTTACGCCAAGAGGTTTTCGCCTACTTCATAGACATCACCCGCACCCATTGTTATCAGGGTGTCGTTTGGGCGAAGAATTTTGGCTATATATTTTCCCGCTTCGAGGAAATTAGGCACGAATTTTACATCGTTTCCGGCGGATATTACGCGTTTGGCAAGTATTTCGGACGAAATTTCCGGATCGAACGGCTCACGTGCGGCGTAAATCGGAAGCAAAATTATTTCATCGGCATCGGAAAATGATTCGGCAAAATCGTTAAGCAAATTTTTTGTGCGTGTGTATGTGTGGGGTTGGAAAAGACAGATTACGCGGTTTTTGCCCGCTGTTGCACGTGCGGCGGCAAGACATGCGCGAACTTCTGTGGGGTGGTGTGCGTAGTCGTCAATTATATTCGCGCCGTTAAATATTCCCTTATGTTCAAATCGTCGTTGTGTGCCTCGAGCTTCGCATAACGCCGACGCGATTATTCCCGGCGCAATATCGAGTTGCGAAGCCGCCGCAAATGCCGCAAGAGCGTTAAGCATATTATATTCGCCCGGCAGCGGCAAATCTACATGAGCAAGAAATTTCCCCCCCGCGTGAATATCAAACGATGGTCTTCCTTCATTATAAGTAACGTTTTCGGCGCGAAAATCTGCGCCGCCGCCAATCCCAAATGTCACGATTTTGCATGATGTGCCTTGCGTAATGGCCTCAAAACCCCGCGTGCTTGCATTAATAATCAGTGCGCCGTCGGGGCGAATATTTTTCGCAAAAACAGAAAACGCCGCGATTAAATTGTCCATATTGCCGTAAAAGTCCAAATGGTCGGCGTCCACGTTTAAAACGACTCCGATATGCGGATACCAATGCGAAAACTGATTGCTGTACTCGCAGGCTTCAAGGACAAAGGTTTTTGTATCGCCGACGCGATAGTTTGACCCACCGAGATTCATGTGTCCGCCGATATTAATTGTGGGGTCGAGTCCCGCCGCAAGCGTGATTTCTGCGACCATTGACGTCGTCGTTGTTTTGCCGTGCGAGCCTGCGATGCAAATCGCGTCGTACCCTTGCAACAGATCGGCCAAAAACGCCGCACGCTCGACACGAGGAATGCCCCGTGAGACGGCTTCCGCAAATTCGGGATTGTCGATTTTAACAGCGGCAGTGTATACGATCAGATCAATATCTTTCGCAAGATTCTCCGCCGCGTTTGGCACAAAAATTTTTATGCCGAGCATTTCAAGCCTCTTTGTTTTTTCGCTTAAAACTGCGTCCGAGCCACTTACTTCAAAGCCGTTTCTGTGTAAAATTTCTGCCAGTCCACTCATGGAAATTCCACCAATGCCGATAAAATGGACTTTTTTCGCACCGTTTAAATTAATTTTTTTGTGCATTAAACGATCTCCTTTCGTACATTGCAATAAATATTACCATATTTTTCCGTGGGTAACAATCTTAAAAAAATGGGGTCGCCCGCAGATCTTGTTGCAGACATATACATGGTATATACTGCGAAAAAGGAGCTAAAATTACAGCGGACATTCCAAAGCAGGGTTTTGGAGGACGCAAAGGAGAGATTTGTATGAAATCAGCGATTGGAATTATCGCTTTTTTATTTTTTGCAATTTTGGGTGTGGAGGTATTTGCGGCCGATATAGCTGTTATGGTTGATGGAAGCAGGGTTGTGTTTCATGATCAAGAGCCGGTTATTATCGACGGCAGGACGCTTGTTCCTGTTCGCGGGGTGTTTGAGGCATTGGGTTTTGATGTGAGTTGGAACGAGAATTTGCGGGCGGTGGTTATGGAAAATGAGGACTACGATGTGCGCATTCCGATTGACTCGGCTAATTTTACAACAAACGGGACCAGTCATTCGCTGGACGTTCCTGCACAAATTATTGGAGGCAGAACGCTTATTCCACTGCGGCAACCGCTTGAAAGTGTTGGCGTTTCTGTGGATTGGAATGCCGCCGCAAGAGAGGTTGTTGTTGAATCGGGCGTAACTGATGCACAACAGCCCCCCGCGTGGCGATTATCTGTTGATGAATTTGAACAGCGCGTGTTTGTGCTTGCAAACAACGAGAGGGCGGCGTATGGGCTTCCGCCGTTATTATGGCAAGACAGGATTGCGGGTGCGGCGAGGCTTCACAGCAGGGATATGCGGGATAACGATTTTTTGGATCACACGGGTTCCGACGGTTCGGATGTTTCGGAGCGGCTTGCGCGAGAGGGCGTGACAAGCTGGATCAGTTGGTCGGAAAATGTCGCCATGGGGCATACTTCGCCCGAAGATCTTGTTAGAAGCTGGATGGATTCGCCGGGGCATAGGGGTAATATTTTGGGCAACAACAGGTATCTTGGCGTTGGCGTTGCGTTCGAGGCGGAAAGCGGGCGTGCGTTTAGTACTGTGAAGTTTGCTACATTGTCGTTGTCGCCTATATTCGATTCGGATGATGGTTTGTTTTTCGATTTTGATGACTTGTTTGATGATTTGTTCGATATGTTTCGTTGATGAAGTTTTCAACACCTTGCTAGCCGAATGTACCTATGTTTTAATATTTGCATGAGAAAATTTTGCGATTATTTGCGTGCCGTGATACTTGGGTTGTTCATCTCAACCGTGCCGATTGTTACTGTGTTTGCGTCCGATTCAATGGTGCAATTTAATGCGGAGTCGGTGCTTGTTATGGATGCAAAGACGGGCGAGGTGCTTTTCGAAAGTTTCGGACGCACGCGCCGCTATCCTGCAAGTATAACGAAGATTATGACCGCGCTTTTGGTTTTGGAGCGGGCGGAGGATTTGGATGAACGCGTTGTTTTTTCGGCGCGTGCAGTTGATTTGCCGGGATATGCAAGCAGGATGAATATGTATCAAGGCGAGTGCATGTCGGTGCTTGAAGCATTGTATGCAATAATGCTGACTTCGGGAAACGATGTTGCTCGTGCGCTTGCCGAGCATTTTTCCGGCAGTGAGGCGGAGTTTGTTGCACAAATGAATCGTCGTGCAATCGAGCTTGGTGCGAGAAACACGCATTTTGTTAATCCGTGCGGATTGCCGGGTGATGGTCAATTTACAACTGCGTTTGATATTGCTCTGGTTATGCGTGCGGCCGTGCGACATCCGCTGTTTGTTGAAATTATTTCAACGCCG
>WRHA01000316.1 GCA_009783395.1 Defluviitaleaceae bacterium | reverse complement strand
AGTTGCAAAAAAATCCTCGGACGTCCGAAGGGGAACATGTCCCAAGCGCGGCTCGCGAGTAAATTCGGCGCAAGAAAGCGGACATTTGTTCCATATGCGTGTTGACACGGCTTAGCTTTTTTTCTTGCAAGCGGCGGCATTCACCTTTGTTTCCTGTAGGAAAAAATGACGCTATCCGTGTTTCAATGTAATTAAAATCACTTGTGGCCTGGCAAATATCCGAGGCAAGTAATCTCCCGTGCCATTACTGACAAAAACAGGAACACCATCTCTTGATTCTGCCCAACCGGATACAAAATGCTGTCCGTATTCGGTAATAGAACTTCTAAATGTAAAATATGGAGCCCAAATACCAAAGAATGTCATTTGTCCACCATGGGTGTGTCCGCTCAAGATTAAATCAATACCTGTCGTGCCCTGTTTCATAGTGGTATCCGGATCATGAGAAAGTAACAGCACAAAATCTCCGGGTTCTGAATCTTCTATAGCGCAAGCAATACTTGGGCTACGGCTGCAAGGGTCTTCGACTCCTGCCAAGAAAAAATTATCTCGGATATGAAGCCCGCTATTTGACAAAGGAATAATACCGTGTGCCCACTTTGCTTCGAACAACTCTTCATAGTTATCGTGATTGCCCTCCACCCCGAATATTCCGTCAGTGGTTATGGTATGTGATAAAATTTCCATAGAACGCCAAGGCGCGCCATCTAAGGAAGGGAAATCGCCACCCAGAAGCAATAAATCTATTTGCCTGTTGTTCAATTCTTCTACAACTTCTCTTAGATGCACTCCAGGTAAGGTATGGGTATCTACGATAAACGCTATTCGATAACCGTTCATCGCTATTGGAACATTTGGCGATGAAAAAGTGATTTCTCTATACTCAATAATCCTGTCTAATGTAAGGGCATGAACAAGATGGATTAGCGTAATTACGCCTGCAATTACCAAGGTAATTCCGGCAGCTCTTTTCAGTTTCAATTGTGCGTTTTCGCTCATTTTGTGATATGTGATTCTAATAATTATCCCGGTGACCACCCCGGAAAACGCGAATACGAATGATACTAAAGGCGAGTAAGAGAACCAATTTGTTCTTAAAAATACTGACGTTGCCGCCGAGTATCGAAATACCACATGTACAATAATTCGTGAAAACATTCCGAAAACAACAGGGTATAGCCATTTCAGTTGGGTATTTCTAAACCCTAAAACAATGCCGAAAGAAAATACAGTACAGGGGATTATGGCATAAAAACTGAACAGCCAATATGTATGCCCTCCGCCCCCAAGAATACCGGACAAGCCCCATAAAAGAATTACTACAAAAAGGATAAATGTAGCCCCATAACATGACCATACAATTTTTTTCAGCATTTTCAGCATTTCAAATCATCCTTGCGATTTGGTTTACGCGTTGGCCATCTATGATTTCTTTTTCCAGAAGTTCGTCGGCCAAGGTTTGCAGTTTTGAAAAGTTATTTTGCAGAAGTTCTCGCGTTTGTTCGTACAGCGAGTTGACCAGTTCGCCGGATTCGGCGGCGATTTTGTCGTCGTCTTTCAGCAATGCGCGGTCGGCTACGGTTGTTCCCATGCCGAATTTCGTGACGTATTGCATTGCGGTTGTTGTGGCTTTTTCGATGTCGTTTGATGCACCGGTTGTTACATAGTCTGCGCCGAATCTTATTTCCTCGGAGCAACGACCCGCGAGCGCGACCATTATTTGTTCGCGAAGTTCGCGTTTTGTGTAATACATACGCTCGGGCGGGATGTTTATGCAAAATCCGCCCGCGCCTGATGTTGACGGGATAATCGTCACCTTTGCAACGCGGTTTTCCTCGTTTGTTAAAACCGACGCGAGCGCGTGTCCGGCTTCATGCCACGCGGTAATTTCGCGCTCTTTTTTTCGGATATGGCTGCGGTCTTTTTTCTCGCTGCCTGCAAGCGCGGTGTAATATGCAGATGTTATATCCTCGTTTGAAATTTCATCTGCGTCGCGCCTTGCCGCATTAATTGCCGCATCGTTTAAGAGACCCTCAAGCATTGCGCCGCTGAAAAACACGGTGTCGCCGGCGAGTTTTTCGAGGTCGACTTGCGCGAGGGGCTTGTCCTTTGCGTGTAATTTTAAAATCTCCTTGCGAGCGTTTACGTCGGGCAGGCCGATTTCGACACGGCGGTCAAATCGACCGGGACGAAGCAATGCCTCATCAAGCGTGTCGGGCCGATTCGTAGCCGCAACGACAACAATGCCGGATCCTTCGGAAAAGCCTTGCATTTCGGTTAGAAGCGCGTTAAGTGTTTGTTCGCGTTCGTCGTTACCGTTTATGCCGTCGCTTCGTTTTTTTCCGAGTGCGTCGATTTCGTCGATGAAAATTACGCCGCTTCCGGCTTCACGCGCTTTTTTAAACAAATCGCGCACACGCGCCGCCCCCACACCAACGTACATTTGAACAAAATCAGAGCCGCTTACAGCATAAAACGGTACGCCCGCTTCGCCCGCCATTGCACGCGCCATAAGGGTTTTTCCCGTGCCGGGCTTGCCGTGAAACAAAATCCCACGCGGCATTCTCGCCCCGTATCTTGTAAATCTTTCCGGCTCGCGCAAATAATCCACAATATCCTTGACGCTTTCCTTTGCCTCAAGATTTCCCGCTACATGCTCAAATCCACACAATCTCTCGCCCTCACCTGCGGCAACAGTCACGGGCGAAAGCCCCCCCGCCGCACGGGCCGCGGTATTTTTTCGTTGCACGAAGAAAAGAACGCCGGCAACAAGCACGATCGAAAATCCAACCTGAATCAAATTTATATCCGATGCAAAATTTTCCGAAACGGAAACGCCGTTCAAAAGCAAAAATTCTTTAAAATCGTCGCGACGCGGATTGTTTGTCGTAAAACTTGTTTCGCCGTTTTCGCAAGATTTCGTGAAAAAAATCATTGCGCCGCTCCCAATCGTCGCTTCGTTCACGTATCCTGCCTCCGCCGCCGCAACAAAGTCCGCATAGTGCATAAACTCCGGCGCGACGCGCTCGCGCACATGTGCCGCATAAATTATGCCTGCGGTTACGCCCAAAATCGCCAACACGCCAAGCCAATTCCTGTGCTTTTTCAAAAAGTCCATATGTATTCCCCCTCGAGCACATTATAAAACACAGCGTATTCCTGCGCCAATGTAACTTCTGGGAGTTGTGTTACCCTCTCACCTGTCCCTCTCCCATTACAAAAAACTTCGTAGTTGTTAATGCCGTAAGCCCCATGGGGCCGCGGACATGTAATTTTTGTGTGGAGATGCCCATTTCCGCGCCGAGGCCGAATTCTTCGCCGTCGGTGAAGCGGGTTGAGGCATTTACGAAAACGGCGGCAGAATCGACCAACTCGATGAAATCGTTTGCATTTTTGTAGGATTCGGTCAGGATGCAATCGGTGTGACCGGAGGAGTATTTTGAAATGTGTGCGATTGCGGCGGTGATGTCATCTACGACTTTTATGCCGATGACCAGGTCCAAAAACTCCTCGTACCAGTCTTCTTCGGAGGCGAGGCGACCGCCCGCGTAAAGAGAACAGGTTTTTCCGCAACCGCGAATTTTTACACCGGCGGCGGCGAGGGAGTTACATATTTTCGGCAAAAAATCTTTTGCAATATTTTTGTGGATAAGTAATTTTTCGGCGGCATTGCAGACGCTTGGGCGTTGCGTTTTTGCGTTGATAATAAGCGGCAACGCCTTTGCAAGGTCTGCCGATTCGTCAACAAAAATGTGGCAGTTTCCGATGCCCGTTTGGATTACGGGAACGGTGGCGTTTTCGACGGCACTTTGAATAAGCCCTGCGTTTCCGCGAGGGATAAGCACATCGAGATATTCGTTTAAGCGCATGAAGTCGCGGGCGGTTTCTCGCGAGGTATCCTCTATCAGCTGAACGATTTTTGGTGGATGTTTAAGCGCGGCGAGGGTGTTTTGCAAAATTTTCACAATGGCTTTGTTCGAATTAATCGCCTCTTTTGATCCGCGCAAAACGCAGGCGTTTCCCGCCTTAAGGCACAGCGCGAACGAATCCGTTGTAACATTCGGGCGGGCTTCGTAAATCATTCCGACAACGCCGAGCGGCACACGCTTTTCGCCGACCTTAAGCCCGTTCGGCATCGTTTTCATGTAAAGCACTTCGCCGGTGGGGTCTTCCCTTCGCGCAACCTTGCGCATCCCCTCTGCTAATCCGGCAATGCGCTGCTCGTTCAGCATCAAGCGGTCGTTAAATGCACGACGCGACGGATCTGCCGCCGCCATATCTTTCTTGTTTTCGCCAATAATAATAGCGGCGTTTTTTTCAAGCTCATTCGCACACGCCGCCAAAATTCTATTTTTTTCGGGCGCGGAAAGACGCCTGACATATCCCGCCGCTTCTTTAGCGTTTTCTCCGATTCTTTTCAACATTTTGTCAGCCCCTCGCTAATCCTGCTTCTCTCTTTTTCTGCTTTTCTTCATATAAAACGCTGTCTGCATTAAGCATGGCTTCCTCGAAACATTCGCGATTAACAGCCTCCAGCATAACACTGCCGATGCTGGATGAAACCGCATAGGGATGCAGGCCGCGTGCGTTGTACTCGGCGAGTTTGTCGCGGATTCTTTGTACGACTTGCAGGCCGTTTTCATGCGATTTAACCGACGAAAACACAACGAACTCGTCGCCGCCGATGCGCCCGATTATGTCCTCTTTGCGGAGGGCATCTTTGAGTATTTTGGCAAACGTTGATATTGCCGCGTCGCCCTCGTTATGGCCATAGGTATCATTTATGACCTTCAGGCCATCCATGTCCATAAACATAACCATCGGCATGGCAGACGGAAAGCGCGATAATTGAAAAATCCGTGCGTAAACGAATTGGAAGAAGCCGCGACGATTTAACAGGCCGGTAAGCTCGTCGGTAATCGACAGTGTGCGAATCGTCGAAAGCAGTTCCGCACCTTTGATTGCCGTGGCGACGCTTATACGAAGTGTGTCATATGCATCAATAAGCATCCCTTCATCGTAGGGCAACATTAAAACGCCAAGCTCGTCATCCTCGAAAAACAGCGGGAGAAAAAACATGGAACGGCGCATTCTGTCCATGCCAAAGTGGTCGAAGTTTGTGTAATGCGAAAATGAAATTTCGTTGTGCGGCATGTTAAATTTTCTGTCGCCATCGAAACCAATCAGCGTTACAACCGTGCGATCGGCATCGACATCTCCCGGTTTAATCGGCTTGCGATACACGCCGACCAACGCCGTATCCAAAGCCATTTCCGGCAGTGACGAGTACAATTTGTCAATAAGCGAATCGACGTCAAATGTTAAAACAAGCTCGCTTGTAATCCGCCGAACCAAACGTCGTGCGCCATCCTCGTTAATCTGCTTGTTTTTCTCTTCCTTTGCGCGAATATCCTGCACAAATGCGGTCGCGGCAATGAACGCACTGTGTACCACATACCTGTTCTCGATTTCATCCTGATACAACTCGATACCGGTAGAAAGCACATTTAGCGCGGCATTCCACGTAAGAATATTTTTGTATGCATGATTGTATTTAATCAAAATTTCGTTAAACAGAAATAGGAATTTTTCCTGACTAAACGGGCTTTTTCCGATTGCGCGAACCAAAATAGTCGACCACGCCGCGATCGGTCCTTTAGGCACATTTGTAAAAAGCGTACGAAAATTTTCGAAAACAAATTCATTAAGCGTCGCTTTTTCAGCTAAAACCCGCGGGCTTTCGGCGTACTCCTTCTCCAAACACCCGCATGACTGACGCGCAATAAAAATCGGCGCAACATTGTTTGATTCATCAACGTGCTGCCGATTTATCAAGTCATAAAGCATCCCCGCACCAACACGACCGATTTCAAAAAAGTCTTGCTGTGCCGTGCTTAGCGACGGAATAAGCGACGCCGAGTTCACATCGTCGTCAAAGCCCGTAACTGCAACATCCGACGGCACCAAAATGTTCCGCTTATAAAGCTCACCCAAGGCACCTATCGCCATCTGGTCATTGCTTGCGGCAATCGCGTCGAACGGAATTTTCAGCTTATCAACAAGGGTGCTTACCGCCGCCACTCCGCTGTCGGGATTGAAATAGCCCTGCACAACATACCGTTCGTCAAATCCGATCCCATTGTCCTCCAAAGCCTGTTTATATCCCTCAAGCCGCGCTTCGGCCTCGGGATGCCCATCCGTGCCTTTCACAAAAGCGATTTGCTTCTTTCCATGCACCGTAATCAGATGCGCGACAGTATCGTACATACCGCCAAAGCTCTCTGCCATGACGCCGGGTACGCCCGGAAACGGAAGCGAAACCGAAACAACCGGGACATTTTTTTGAATTTTTGCCATATATTCGCTAAACTTTTCAACGCCCGCATCCTGTGCAACAAAGCCGGACATAACAATAATTCCGTCCAAAAAGCTGCTTGTTGCGGCAGTTTCGAAGCATGTATCCAAAAACGACGTAACAGGACCGCCCGCAACCTGGTACGTTCCTATGTACGCCGTCAGATGAATATCCTTTTCCGCCGCAAATGCATCGATACCTCGCCAAACCTCATATTGGTTGGCATTGTCCATAGTCGAAAACATTACACCATAGTGCAGACGCTTTTTATCGCTCATGCCGCAACACCCTTTTGTTTTTTTGAAAGTATAGTTTCCACACCGAATGCCGTCAAGCGATAAAAATTATGAGGCGAAAAAAATCGGTGCGGGTAGTGTCACTACCCGCACCGATTTTTTTCACTTGTGAAGACGCTCTATCCAAGGCGACCTCCGAAAACCCTTAATGAGCTGTGCCGCATCGCAAGAAAATGGCGGCTTTAGGCCATTTTCTGAGAAGCGATACTTTTTCCACTCAAACAT
>WRHA01000315.1 GCA_009783395.1 Defluviitaleaceae bacterium | reverse complement strand
AGTCGTTGAAGAAATCGTTGCAATAGCTCCAATCGGAAAAGTCTACATCCAGCCAGTTTGTGGCTGTTCGGTTAAAAATCGTTGATAGTCGGTTCAGTACATCCTTTGTTTCGTCCGTCATAACGTGGGACAGGCTGTGCAAGGCAGTCAATATTTCGCTTTGCTCACGTTCGCTTAATATGGATTTGTTCAGCACGAAATCGGGCAACAGGAATATGCCGCCACCCTTGCCTTTTTCGGTATATACAGGAATCCCAGCAAGACTTAGATTGTCTACATCACGATAAATCGTTCGCGTTGATACATTAAATTTTTCCGCTAATTCTTTGGCGGTAACACTTTCTTTGTTCAGCAGAATATAAACGATTTCAAAAAGTCTGTTTATCTGCATCCTAATCACCCTAATCAGTTTACCATACGAATATGACATCTGCGTGTCTTATTCGCGAATTATGTATCAAATCCAAACAACGGTGGTGTGAGTTGCTGCAGGACAATTCCCGCCCCTGAATTTTTTAGGTTCAGGGGCAAGAAATTTACGATTTATGGAAGATTAACGTAAACAGCCCGTTCGCCGCTGTCCCATCGTACATCCGCTCCAAGCATTTCTGATACATAACGCACCGGAACGAAAGTGCGCCCGTTTACGATTGCCGGAACGCCCATTCCATCGGGAAGCGGAGCGTCAACCGAAATGTTCAATGTTGTACCCTCGCGCACGATAATAACGGTGCGGGTTGCATTGTTCCAATCAACCGTCGCGCCCAAGCCTTCGGAAATTGCACGGAGCGGAACCATTGTGCGTCCGATACCGGAGTCAATAAACGGTGCGGCATCGCCGATTGCATGATGTCCATTGTTTGTGAAAAGCACTGTGCCGATTGCGAAGCGCAGAGACCGGACACTTTCCGGGGCATACGCAAACACACCCGAAATGTTTTCAACGGCCGGCGTTGTTGTGTCGCTCCGGCCGACCTGATTGGTCTGATTGGTCTGACCGGTTTGTTCTTCGGTGCTTGGTTGTACTTGAGAATTCCTCGCCTCCTGGAAAACAGCGCGAATAGCCACTTGACCTGCGGTTGCAATAAAATTCGTTTCGGGCGAGTTTGGATTTGCAATCACTACATCGCCTTCCGATACATCCCAACGGACAAATTCATACCCGGTAACGGATATTGCTGATATTCCTATCTCTGTACCGGCAAAAACGACTTCGGCGGAATCATGAGCGATTGAAACGTCGCCTCGTTGCCAATCATTTGAGACTACCGACACAAAACCCGCACCAACCGGCAGAGTATCGAAAATGTCCGCTTGCATTGCCGCTTCACCATACGGAGCTTCATATTCCAATGGTAGCGTGGCGAATAATTCTAATGACGGTGCTGCGCTTAATGCAAAGGCGGTCGCTGAGATGTTCGGTCTGTGCCATCGTACAAGGTCATTCCACTGATGAACAAGAAAATATCTGCCGGGGCATTGATTCGCTTCCAATTGCCCATGATTATAAAGTCCGAGTGAGCCGTGTTGACGTTGTATATCGTTAATCAACCACCTCAACGAGTCCATCTGTGCCTGCGTCGCTCGATTTCCATTCTCGTGGAAGCGCCCGATTAACCCGATGCCAATGGAGTTCCAATTATGCCCCCCAACATGCGCGCCTACATAACGTCTCCCGCGACCAAGCCAAATTTCACCGTTTTGGTCAATCACGTAGTTGTATCCGATACCGTTCCATCCGTTTCCGCTTATATGAGAATTGTGGATAGCGCGCACTCCGGCTGCGCCGTTGGTGTGCGTAACAGTATGATGGATGATGATTCTGTTGGTTTGACCTCTGGGAACGCGGTTGCTCGGAAAATTCAAATTTGCACAGTTGATTCCATTACCGCCGCCGGCTCCCGTAATTGTTAGCGGTATTTCTCCCGCTCTTATGCTTGTGTATTCCCGACTTGGACTCCGCATACCCGTGGAAACTTGCGCCCAAACCACTATGGTGTAATTTCCCGGCTGCAAACCCGCAGTATTTATATTGAAATGCCCGATTTCTCGAACCGGCGAGGGTTGCCACCTTACGCCGTTGTCGTTATCCATGGTACACATGTCGCGATATCCGCCCGCAATTTGAAACCGCATGAGCCTTAAATCCCCTCCGTTATAATCCAAGCGCACGTTTCCGTTTAGAGGTGTTTGCGCTTGACCATATGGAGCGGTAACCTCGTTTGCCGAAACGCCGGCTTGAACAACTCGAACGTAAAAGTAGCATACAATTTCCCCGGCGGTTTCATCATCTACGTTTCTTGCCCAAATATTTACCCTGTGAAATCCTACGGGAAGCCTACGATTGCCCGAATATGTGCGCAACTCTCGGTTGTTCAGAGATACTTCCCGCCCCTGATTGGTGAGCCTGGTGGCTTGAATATCGTCACCATGATGGGGAATGGTTACGGTCACTGCTCTCAGATTTGAGTGCGACGAATGGATTACAATGTTTGGCAATATGATGTTTGCCCCGTAAGAAACTATAATCGTGTTGCCGCGTCCAATCGGGCTGTCTACCGTAATTTCATAGTTACCTTGACGGCTTGGATCGTCCACTGTAAAACGCCGCAGTTCTGCCCAAGCATTTTGCCCATCGCGACGGCTTTCAATTGCAAGCTGGTAGTTTGTTCCGGGGGTTAGGCGATTTTGTGGTATGGTGAATGAAAAGGTATTCCCGCTACTTGCAATGCGATGCCCTTCATAACCTATGCCCGAACCGAGGTCAACGCGGCGGTCGTTATTCAAGTCCCTCAAATGAATGTAAACTGCGCCACCGGCGGGGTTGTTGCCTGAAACCGTAAGATTGGCGTGTGGTACGGTTTGATTTTCGCTTGGTCTTGTAATTGTTGGATTTGGAAGCGGTGCTGCGGCATGTACTGTGAAATAACGATTATGCGATCCGGCAGCATGACCGACGAGACGTGTATCAACAAACAGCCTATATCTTGTTCCGGGTGTCAGTCTATTTTGAGGTATGGTGAATGAAAATGTATTCCCGCCGTTGGAAATGCGATGTCCCCCGTATCCTGTACCCGAGCCGAGATCAACCCGAAGGTCGGTGTTTAAATCCCTCAGATGAATGTAAACTGCGCCCCCGGCGGGATTATTGCCGGAAACCGTAAGATTGGCATGGTAAACGTATTGATTTTCGTGCGGTGTCGTAATTGTCGGACGTTGGAGTGCTTCTACAGTGAAATAAATAGCATCCCAAGTGGATTGACCATCTCCACGGCTTTCGACAGCCAATCTGTATTTTGTTTCTGGTGCCAGACGATTTTGAGGTATTGTGAAAGAAAATGTATGACCCCAGTCGGAAATTCGATGTCCTCCGTAACCGGTGCCGGAGCCAAGGTCAATCCGTCTGTCATTATTCACATCCCGCAAATGAATGTAGACTGCTCCGCCGGCGGGGTTGTTTCCGGAGACTGCAAGATTGGCATGAGGTACGGTTTGGTTATCCCATGGTGTTGTTATTGTTGGTGACTGCATTGCCTGCACCGACATGCTGCCAATGGGTAAAGATGAAAAAATTAAGATTGACACCACCAATATGCTAAAAATAGAACGGGCTAAAACATTTGCGATTCCGCACAATTTGTTCGTCTTCATGACTTTTCCTCCTCTTATTTGGGATTTTTGGGGTTCTGCTTCTTATGTAATAGAAACGAGCGGGAAATCTGCATCTCTCACTTGACTATGGAAAATTTATTTTTCGCGCAAGAAAAAAGACAACCGCTTACACGACCAACTTTTTGCAGATTCGATTGGCTAACCACACTAACTGATTTATTTATACAACAGGGATAAAGGTCAAGACTCAATGGATATCCACAAAGCGGGGCGAAGACCGCTCCTGTTAGCGACACTATCACCGTGCAGAAGCAAGCGTCCGTCATGGTTGACGCTGACGGAACGGTGGGAATCGAAGCCGGGTGAACGCAGGCCCCAAAAATCAGATGCTTCTACGCTGCTTTGCGCTATTCTTGCATTATTAAACTCGTCCGATATACTCGCAAAATTTCTGATTTCTATTTCTGTTGGACGATTTTCTAATTGCCCACTGTCACCGAAATATCTTACTACTTCTTCAACACTTAACAAAAATATTCTGTCCAATGTATTTACCCCGCCGCTTGTTCCGTGCCACGGGTTGTCGTTGTTCACGACATATGTTTCGCGGATTCTTTCGCGGTCTGTTTCTGAGAAGCTGTTGAGGAATGTTGTGTTCAAATATGAGCGGATGTCGGACGTAGCCCATGTTACATCCGTGATGTGTGTGTGATATCTACGGTCTCCGATTATGTTTTCCGTTAAAATCAGAGCACGGCCATTTTGCACTTCAAGTACGCGCCAGTAGTACCCTCCAAATTGGATTATCTCTCCGGCGTGTATTGATGTGGGCGCGGCGGCGAGTGTCGGTTCAGGTGTTGGCTCTGGAGTTGGCTCGGGTGTAGGTCCAGGTGTTGGCACGAGCGTTGGTTCGGGCGCGGGTTCGGTTGTAGGTTCAGGCGTTGGCTCGGAAGCCGGAGTCGGTGTTTGTTCAGGTATCGTGTTAATGGGTGGGTAAAAAACGCCATGCTCAAAGTGTCCGAGTTGAACCTGAAACAACATTTCAATGTTTTCACGTAAAACTATTATATCTATGACATCTCCACTCTGATAATCAAGAAGTGCAATTGACAAGTCCTGCCGACTAAAAATCGTGTGTTCACCTACATTTGTAACAATATCATCAATGAGCATCCCGACATTATAAGCACCGCTGCCAGTGCTAAATCCTGTTACAGTCAAGCCGTAACCTTCATTTTGTTCAAAGTAAATGCCGATGCCCACTCGCAATCTCAGGTCTGATAAATCATGTTCTGTTTGATTAAACCCACCGCAGCCATTACATTCGAACGAGGAAAGTATTTGCACATGTGGTTGGTCGCCTAAGATATGAAGCACGCCAACGCGCACTTCTCCTACTCTTCCAATATTTTGACGCGGCACGATAATTTCATTTGTATCCAAATTTATCAGCTCGAACATGAACTCACCGTTTTCACAACCGCCGGTCCAACTAAATGTCATAAAAGTCGCTTCGTCAGCGTCATAATACAGTGTCATTATTTCATTGTATGCCCCATTTTCAATGCTTGTAGATAGTGCTTCGTGCATTGATGAGGGTGTCGCCGTGGGGAGAGCTATCGAAGGCTCGGATGATTCTCGGTTATCTCCATCGGAAATAACGAAAACAATCAACGCAGCTAAAATAAGCAAACTAACCACTCCCGCAAATGGTAGGGCAACCTTTTGCCATTTTCCTTTTTGTGAAGCCTGTTCATTAACTGGCTCGTGTGTTGGCACATCCATAGAGACATGCGACTGCACCTTCACTGGCCCATGTGACAGCATACGAGGTTTAGCTTTGATTTCCGCTGTAGAATCATTAAATAAACTCACTGTGCCTTCACTGGTACGTTTCTCTTGCACAGTAGAATAATCATCAAATAAACTTACTGTGCCTTCCGTGGTGAGAGGTTCAGCTTTGACGGCGGGAGTGCCGCTCGATGAATGAAAATCAGTAAACAGACTTGCCGTGGCACTGCCTTCGGACGCATCTGTATCAACATATTCCAAGGATTTTACCGGTGCCGCGTCACCTTTTGGATAAATAATCGGTGCTTCCGCTGTGGTATATGCAATAGCCTCCAATTCCTGCCGTAATTGCATCGGGCTTGAGTGCCGTAACTTCGGGTCGAACGCGCACGCTTTGAGTACAATTTCCGCAAGTCTGCCGTCTGCATTTTTTGGATTAGGTAACGGTGTTCCGCTGAAACGCTTTGCCTTTGCCGCTTCTTGGTCGCTGTATTTTATTTTTGCCGGATATTCGGGAAGAAACGGCGTGCGATTGTCGTTCAGCATTCTATACAAAACAAGCCCCAACGAATAAATATCTACGCTCGGGCCATATTCTTCACCACGATAAACCTCCGGGGCCATATATGTATACGTCCCCTTTTTTGACAAGCCACCTGATGTTTTTTCAACGGTACGAGCAATGCCGAAATCGCCGAGTTTGAAATCCCCCAAACCGGACACAAAAATATTCTCCGGCTTAATATCACGATGAACGATATTATGCTTTTGACATATTTCAAGCGCACCGCAAATATCCATGCCCAACTTTATTATAGTTTGTCGGGTAAACGATTCGCTTTTTGAATAATCATACAGAGGCGTTAAAAGCTCCATCCGAATAATAATGTCCCAGCCGATTTCACCCTCATGCTTAATAACGCTGTGGTCTTCGTAACTCACGACGTTCGGCGTGCCTTTAAGCCGCGACATCAAAGCTGATTCCCGCACAATATCTTCGACAAAGCCGTTAAAATATTCCGTAAGACCCTCATCGTCCATGCCCTGCGCACGGACGCTTCTAATCTCGGATTGATTTTGAGGGATTGTAATAATTTTGATTGCGGATTTATAAATATTGCCAAAATCCTCACGCTCCGCTTCAAAAACGCTTCCGTAATTGCCCTCTCCAATTAACCGAACAAGCATCCAGTTATTAAGTACAATGTCGCCGGGTTTGTACTTTGTATTCATGGTCTACCTCTTTTCTTTCCAATTTCAAGTATTTGCCGCATATGGAAAAATCGCATATAATCCGCATAGGAGGTGATTTTATGGCAACGGAAGCCATAACAAGATACGATGGAACGCGCTTTATTACAGAGGAAGAAATCGACCGCGATTTTACAGGGCAGTGGGTGCTTATTCGCTTAATTGATGATTCCACAATGACACGGGGCTATCTTGTCGCGTCTGC
>WRHA01000314.1 GCA_009783395.1 Defluviitaleaceae bacterium | reverse complement strand
GGGGGATGAATCGGATGGATAAAAAAAACGGCTTGGTGCGTTTTGTGCTTACGATAATCCTTTGTGCGATTCTCGCGGCGGTTGCGCTGGTTGCGATCGCGGTTGTTGTCGCGCTTATTTTTTATCGCGGTGAGGGCGGGGAGGTTGAGCCTGCGCTGGCTGTCGTTGAAGAAATATCCGACGGTGCAAGCAGTATCGATGAGCCGTATGCGGAAGTTTCCGATCAAACTTCCGGGCAAACACCCGAACCGATTCCCGAGCCCACGCCAACACCAACGGCACGTCTCGCCTTCGTCGGTGATATAATGTGCCACTCCACACAGCTTGATGCGGCGCGGATTGCACCGGGCGAGTACGATTTTAACTACAAATTTCGCTACATCGCACCGTATTTGCAGGCGGCGGATTTTGCAATCGGCAATCTTGAAACAACGCTTGTGCGCGAGAGGTATGCGGGGTGGCCGCTGTTTCGTTCGCCGGCTTCGCTTGCGGAGGCCCTGGTAAATGCGGGCTTTGATATGGTTACGACGGGTAATAATCACAGCTTCGACGCGCTTGTTCCCGGTGTTCGATCCACCATGGAGATTTTGGACGAGGTCGGGCTTGCGTGGACGGGGACTTATTTGACGCCCGAGTGCCGCGAGGAGATTAGTGTTTTTGAGGTGAACGGATTTACATTTGCAATCGTGAATATGACGATGCACGTAAACGCGCTGGAAACGCACATGTATGATCATATGTACATGGTAAAAATTATTTATCTTGATCTGGTTGAGCAGGCCACGATTGACTATGAAATGATTCGCGAAACAATGGCGCGGGCGCGCGCGCTTGAAACGGATTTTATAATTGCATCGCCGCATATCGGCATCGAATATTACGGCACAATGAATCGTCAAGGCGCGGGGCATCGCAACGACACATTCGATCGCACCGATGGCCGCTGGATAAATTGGATACGCACGCTGGAACTTTTCCTGGACGAAGGTGCGGATATGGTTATGAATCATCATCCCCACACCTTGCTTCCGGCAGAATTTGTTTATGTAAGCGACGGCGATTTAACGCGTCGCGCTTTTGTTGCATATTCGCTGGCTAATTTTGTGTCGGGGCAACGCACACAACCCCGCGAAACAACCGCTGTTTTCTATGTTGATGTAACCCGCGACGAGTATGGCAACGCATATATTTCAGCCGCATCATATGTTCCCGTTTGGGTTCGGCAGACCGACCCGACCCGTGCGCCGCTTCAGGATTTTACCATACTGCCCGTTGTGGAAACCCTGAATCGCGTTGAGCGCGAGGGCGACACGCCCGATTTGCGTCCGCAGGATATCGAGCGTATGCGGGAGGTGCATCGCGACGTAACGCACATGCTTTCCGGCGAGCCGATCGCGCTTTATGACATGGCCTATGAGTATCCCATCACACGATCTCGAATGCGTGAGGAATTTCCGGGTCTTCCGCTATGGGGGACATTGCCGTGGCAGTAGGCTACCTCTAAATGGAGGTCGCCTGTAGCGGCAATTATTGCGGCATCCGTGCCCTTTCTGTTTACTGCATACGAGCAATAAACATGCAGGCCCGAATCGCAAATGAATTTGTGTAAAACTTCATGTTGTCGCAACGAAGACATAATTGAAACGCGACCGTCCCGCTTTAAATAGCCTAAAACATTGCGCAGTCCCTCAAGCACCGACGAATCCGACTCCTCCGCAAACGGCACTTCCGTTACGATGGCGTCGAATTTTTCACAAAACCGCGCCTCGGCGGCCGCGCATACATAGTGCATTGCACCGTACATTTCCAAGCCCGGCGACAGTATGGGATCAATATCAATCGTTGTAGTCCGTATGGCGGGATTAATGAATCCGGCGGCATAAACAATACCGCCCGCACCCGCAAACGGGTCTAACAGCGTCTCAATTTTTTGTGGCATCGCCAAGTTTATAAGGCATCTGCAATCCTCGACGGGCAAAGCTCGTCGCCCGGTAAGACTGCCGTCGCCTCTGTATCCTTTAACGACATGCGTCGGATTTTCCCCCGGAATTGCCAGCGCGAACACCCGATTATGCGGCGACTGCGAGGCATACAGGTCGGCGTCCTGCCGAACAAACTCCCGAACGCTGAACCTTCGCCCCTTCCACGTCCTTTTTTCTTCGGTTTCTTCAAACACAATCAAGTGAAAAACATTGCAGTATCCAATCCCGTGTAAAATTTTCTTGGCCGCCTCGATGCGGCTTTTTTCAACCATAAAGCAAAAAAAACCCTTCTCATCGCTGAGGGGGCCGTTGGATAGATAAATAATATCAAGCGGCAGTAAGGCCATATACAGCTCCGCAACGGCAACCTGCTTAGCCTTTAAGCGCGAATTTCTTAAACCGCAGGCGATTATATGATACTTATCGATATAGTCGCCCGCGTCCGCTTTTGTCATCTTCAAACCAAATGCACTCGCCTTTAATTCTCGTCTCTTTTTAGATATGTTTGCAAAACTTTAACTACATCGCTTAAATCCAGGGGCTTTCCTATATGAGCGTCCATGCCGGCTTCCAGGCATTTTTCCACATCTTCGCGAAAAACGTTTGCGGTCATAGCGATTATGGGTATCGCGTTTAATCCGAGAGCGCGAATGGTGCGGGTGGCTTCATATCCGTCCATTTCGGGCATGTGAATATCCATCAAAATCATGCTGTATGCATCCGGCGCGGCGGTGTACATGCGCACAGCTTCCGCGCCGTTTTCCGCAAAATCAAGTTGAATCGAAAGCGGTGTCAAAATATTCTCTACAATTTCACGATTTATTTCAATATCTTCGGCAAGAAGTATCCTGCATCCCTCAAAATTAAGATCGGGTAACGCATCTTCGCTTGTATTTTCATGCTCATCTTCCGCTCGTTTTGTTTGAATCGTAAACACAAAGGTTGAACCCTTGCCGGCTTCGGATTCCACCGACATATCCCCGCCCATCATGGTTACAACGTTTTTGGAAATGGCAAGCCCGAGCCCCGTGCCGCCAAACTTTCGCGTTGTACTGCTTTCGGCTTGTTGGAAAGGGTTAAACAGCAACGATTGCTGACCCGCTGTGATACCCAATCCGTTATCCCTAACCTCTATTTGCACAGTGCAAAGCCCGTCTTCTTCACGTAAAAGGCGGGCTTCTATGCTGATAACGCCGTCTTTTGGCGTAAATTTAACCGCATTGGAAAGCAGGTTTGCGACAACCTGTGAAATTCGTTGATCGTCTCCTATCAGAGCTTTTGGTATCGCACTGTCTATGGACACATTGAGTGTCTGATTCTTTTTTCCGGTGTTGATTATAAAAATATCCACTACTTTTCGAAGCATGTCTTCAAATACGAACCTTGCCATAGAAATTTCAAATTTGCCGGACTCGATTTTTGATATATCCAAAACGTCGTTTACCACGCCAAGCAAATGATCCGACGCTTCTTCAACTTTTTCAAAGCAATATGCCGCACGCGCCAAATCGGAGGCGGCCTTTCCGATTCCCGTCATGCCGATAATCGCGTTAAGCGGTGTTCGAATTTCGTGGCTCATGTTTGCCAAAAACGCGCTTTTTGCACGTGCGGCGGCCTCTGCACGCACATTTGCGTCATACAATTCGGTAACGTCGGTTGCAAATGTAACGACCGACAGCTCCCCTTTGTATTCAACAAGAACGCCGTTTATTTCAAGTTTAGCAGGCCGGCCTGTTCTGCTGTCTACAAGAAAGTTTAATGAGACATTGCTATGCCCCAGCGTAAACGCTTCATTTATAAAGCGCGTCCACGCGTCAAAATATTCCAGTGTTGCGGATGCCTCGGATACCATAGAGGTTACTTTATCTACCAGGCCCTCAAAGTATTCTTTTTTTGTAGAATATCCGTAAAAATCAAGAGTGGTTTGGTTGCAGTCGATAGCGTGAGAATTCCGGCCCCAGTATTGAATCAAAATCGGAGCCGCGTTTATCATAATCTGTTGATGGTCGTAGGCGTCGCGCTCTGTTTCGTACTTTTTGTAATACTCTCTCATGTCTCGCACAAAAACCAATAAATGCGGCGAATGATGTAAATCAGCCCGCACAACGGTTAACTGGCAGGGCAGAGACGACCCGTCGGGCAGCGATTTTACCCAATCGTATTGCACAAAACCTTCTTTGAAGGCCTGTTCATATTTTTCGATTCCGGCGTCCCTTGATTTGCTTCCGTCCCGTTGGCGGCCGGGTGATTGGGTATTTATATTTTTGAATTCCTCAAAGCTCTCCATGCAAAAGAGACGCAATGTTTCTGCGTTACAATCGACGATATTAAAATTACTGTCCAGTATGTAAATTGCCATTGGTATTTTGTCATATATACTGCGAAAACGCTCTTCAGACAGGGTTTTTTCTTCCAAATTGCGACCGATACGATAAATCAAATACATCGCAGTCATAAAAACGGCAGCCAGCGCAATCATTTTATAGAGCATTAAATGGGCAATGCTTTCGATTATGCCGGTTCGCATCAAATGCATAAGCAAATACGTACCGGCAAGAACTACGCCCAGCAATATCGAAAGCCCAATATTTATTTTTATGTGAAATCGCAAATTATTAAAACTTTTCACACCGGCACCACTTTCGCCTGTTCAAATCTTTACCGCTCCATTATACCACATCCTGAGCTTTTGCAAAATCGGTGTGATCAGTCATTTTTGTAATGATAACGGCATGAAATCACGACAATGGTTCCATCAGTCACCTTGTAAACAAGTCGGTTGGCTTTGTCGATGCGGCGACTCCAATATCCTTGCTTGTCGTGTTTCATTGGCTCCGGCTTGCCTATTCCCTTAAAAGGGTAACGTCGCGTTTCTTGCAAAAGCGCGCTGATGCGCTTGACAATTTTCATATCTTCCGACAACCAATGGGCAAAATCCTCCCATGCACTCGGCTCAAAAACGACCGCTCTAGCCATTTGCATAGCTCTCCAACTCTTCCGGAGTTATCTCTATTTGCTGACCCTTTGTTGCACCGGATTCGTAAAGCTCAATTCGTCTGGCTAATTCCCTTTGATTTTCGGCATTGTAAAACGAGTCAACCTTCATTTTAAAAGGCATCCCCCCCGTTCTGATAACAGCCTTAGCAAATACGTTAAAGGCGGTCGTCATGTTCATTCCCAATTCGTCAAAAATAGTTTCGGCTTGCCTTTTCACATCTTCATCCATGCGAAAACTTACTTGTACCGATGTTTTCATCATAATCACTCCATTCTTGCTGTCATTGTATGCCTGATGCATTTCAGCGTCAAGCATTAACGTAGAGAATGCCCCATCCTGAGCTTTTGCAAAATCGGTGCGGGTAGCCACACTACCCGCACCGATTTTGTAAACGGCATCTGAAAATGTTATTGCGCCTCCTCAATTTGTGCTATAATCTCCCCGAGGTGAGAAAATGGCGAATGATATGCTCAAATTCGTAAAAATGCACGGTTGCGGAAACGATTACGTCTTTTTCGACTGCTTCGACCAACAAATCTCCGAACCCGAAACTCTGTCTCGTAAAATTTCTGACCGCAACAAAGGCGTCGGCGGCGACGGGATTATTTTAATTTGTCCACCAAGCGATTCAACCGTTGCCGATGCGAAGATGTTAATGTTTAACGCCGACGGAACAGCAGCGGCAATGTGTGGAAATGCGATTCGTTGTGTTGGCAAGTACTTATATGAAAGCGGTCGTGCGGCGAAAAGCACTCTAAAAGTAGAAACCCTCGTCGGTGTAAAAATCCTTGAACTAATCATACTCGACGGCGTTGTAAATTCTGTACGCGTAAACATGGGGCGAGCGGAATTAAAACCCGGCGAAATCCCTGTTGATCTTGTCGGCGACAGCATAATCGGCCGCGAAGTTAAAATCGCCGGTTATAAATATGAAATCACCTGCGTAAGCATGGGAAATCCGAACGTCGTAATCTTTAACGACGACATCGACCACTTCGAAATGGAAAAAATCGGCCCCACTATCGAATGCGCAAAAATCTTCCCCGAGCGCGCAAACTTCGAGGTTGCACAAATTATCAGCCGAAATAACATAAGAATGCGCGTGTGGAATCGCGGCGCGGGCGAAACAATGGCGTGCGGAACCGGTGCGTGTTCGGCGGCGGTTGCGGCTGTTTTGATGGGCTATTGCGACAAGGACACAGACATTACCGTGCAGGTTCGCGGCGGCGTTTTAACCGTAAAATACACCGACGACGCTGTGTACATGACAGGCGGCTGTGAAAAAGTATTTGAAGGGGAAATGGCGATATGAAATTGGAACCGAATTTTATAAAATCACAGGTCAAACAAATTCGAGAAACCGTTGGCGACGGGCGCGTTCTTCTCGCGCTGTCGGGCGGCGTGGATTCGTCGGTTTGCGCCGCGCTTTTGGCAAAGGCGATTCCCGGTCAAATTACGGCCATCTTCGTCGACCACGGCTTCATGCGCCTAAACGAAGCCGACCAAATCGAAGAAATCTTCTCGAAACACGATCTAAACTTCATAAGGGTAACGGCCGCCGAGCGTTTTTTGCAAAAACTAACGGGCGTCGTCGAACCGGAAAAAAAGCGTAAAATAATCGGCGAGGAATTTATCCGCGTCTTTGAAGAAGAATCAAAAAAGCTCGGCAAAATCCCATTTCTTGCGCAAGGCACGATTTATCCCGACCTTGCCGAATCAGGCGGGAAGCACGGCGCGCTTGTAAAAAGCCACCACAACGTTGGCGGTCTGCCCGAAAATCTCGATTTCGAACAGCTTATCGAGCCGCTTTCAACACTGTACAAGCCCGGGGTTCGC
>WRHA01000313.1 GCA_009783395.1 Defluviitaleaceae bacterium | reverse complement strand
CTGAGTTGCTCATCGCTCATTCCAAGACCGCTGTCCCGTACTGCAAGGACGAGGGTAATTTTATCACGACTCCGTTGTTCGCAAGAGAATGATAAGTGAACTGTCCCTTCCATCGTATATTTGAAAGCGTTTGAAAGTACGTTGCTTGCAATCTGAACAATTCTGAGCGGGTCGCCAACAAGGTACTGGGGCAGAGTTTCGTCTACTTGCATAATAAACTTTATGTCCCTGCTTCCCACAAATGCAAGGTGAATTTGTGATATATCCAAAATCACATGCGACATCTTGTATTTAGAAGTTGTAAGCTCCATCTTGCCTGCCTCAATTTTGGACAGGTCAAGAATGTCATTTACCAAGCCAAGCAAAGAATTTGCCGAATTGTGGATTTTCGCAAATGCTTCTTCTGTGCGCGCATCCAGCTCCCTGCTTTGCAATTCGATTTCCGATATGCCCATAACCGCCGATATGGGGGTACGGATTTCGTGGCTCATCCGCGCCAAGAAAACACTCTTTGCATGATTACTTTCTTCGGCAATTTTCATGCGTTGCCGTTCCTCTTGTTGCTTAATATTATTGTAGACACTTGTGAACATCATTCCTGTTGATGCCATAATGTCCATTTCGTCTTTTGTAAATGTGCGAACAAGCTCACAATCTTGCACGGCAAAGATGCCAACAATTTCGTCGTTTAAAATCATCGGAAAAATCGCCGTGGACACAACATCAAACCCTCCATAATATGCTTCAATAACCGGAGGAAGCTCTGAAATGGGGCAGTTAATGTTTACGCCTGCCAAAAGCGTGTTGTCAAACCACTCGGCATCTCGACTGCGAGGGTAAACAAAGCCCTTGGGGTATCCGTTTTTTTGTTTTCCGCGTTCGCTCAGCCATTCATATTGAAGCATAAAGCATCCTTCGCCGTTTACTTCGCCGAAATGCCATATTTGCGTACGGTCTACGTTTAACAAATGCCCGATGATCTCCATGCCGTCCATAATTGTGTCAATAGTGCTTGCAGTCAGTAAAACTTTTGCGGTTTGGTTACCGGCGGCAAGCAATTTTTCACGATATAAAAGCTCTTCCCTTAAAACTCGCTCTTTTTCCTCAGCGGCCTTTATTTCGCGCAAATCGCTGTTAAATACGATAACTACGTTTTCATCGTTTCTCGTAAATCGCTTTGCAACAATTTCGGACGGCCTTGGGTCTCCGTCTGCGGTTTTGTGCATCCATTCGAAGGTAACAGAACCTTCATCCATGGCTTGTTGCATATATGATACGGCCAGTTCGCTTGACAGCGCGCCGCAAGGCTGATATTTCGGCGAAAAATCGCCAAATTGTTCAATGAATACTTCCGGGCTTTCTATGCCGAATCGTTCGACGGCGGCTTTGCTTGCCATTGCAAGCTTCATATCGCTGTTCCATATGCTTATTATATGGGGCGAATTATCAATAAACGCCTGATTCCATTCATGCGCTTCCTGTTTTTGTTTTTGCAGTTCATATTCAAATTCTTTTTTGTGCAGTGCTTCTTCGGCGGCGACCATTCTGAAGTGTTCCTGCAAATCGCGGGCATAGACAATAACATGGATTTCGCCGCTTATTATTACCGCGGTTTTTATGACTTCCATATGACGCGGTTCGCCTGATTTAGTATGCATTACCCAATTAAAATAAGTGAGCAGTTCCCCTGTTTTAATGACTCTTTTTGTGTTTTCTATCACGGCAGTAGCCGAGTGGGTTCCGTTCGGCTGATACTCGGGTATCAGATCATGAAAACAACCCATATATTCCTGCTTTGATGATAACTCAAAGTAATCCAGAGTGACCTTGTTGCAATCTATGACGTTTCCGATTTCGTCGAAAACAGTACACATATAGGGCGATGCGTCTACTATAATCTGAAACTGTTCGCGTTGCTTTTTTTCGGCTTCATATGCTTTGCCCTTTATTGCTTCAATCGGGCGCAAATCGTTTGTAAACGCATATACGATTGCCCCTTCGTCGGTAGAGGCGCGCACCAAATCAACCCAAAGGGGCAAGGGTTCGCCGTTTGTTGTCAGCGTCATCCACTCAAACGAAGCCGAGCCTTTTTCAAATGCCTCGGCAACAAACTCCTTGGCTTTTTGCAACGTGGGTGTTCCGCAAGGTTGGCATTCCGGTGCTAAATCGCCAAAACGATCTATATACTCCTGCTCGCTTGAAACGCCATACCATTCCACGGCTTTTCTGCTTGATTTTATCATGTTGTAATTGCTGTCCCATTGGTTAATCATCGTGGGGGCCAGGTCAAAAATTTGCTGTATCGTTTCAAATGCTTTGCGTTCCTTTGCTATTGCGGCTTGCTCTCTTTCCATGGCGGTTTTTACCGGACGCAAATCGATACTGTATACAATAATAATGGGCTTTCCATTATGGTGCGCGTGAACCCATACCGCTTCAACAGGCAGTTCACTGCCGTCCGGCATTAAATACAGCCACTCGGCGCGGGTCGAACCTTGCTCCATAGCGATTTGGATCATTTTGTCATTAAGCTGAACAGCCGGTGTTCCGCATGGCTGTATAGGCACGCAGAAATCAAAAAAGTTTTTGGCGAACGCGTGTTTGTCCGTCACTTCAAAAACTCTCAGCATTTTATCGTTACATTCAAGCATATTGCCGTCTGCGTCCCAAAACTCTATGAAAAACGGTGCGCTGTTTAAAATCGTTTGCGCAAGTGCCGATGCTTCACGCTCGCTTGTAATCATGGTTTTCGCCCTCCGGTCAATTTTAGCTCACGAAGTATATCACGAAGTATGTGATCAGCGAAACAGGCGCGCAAAAAAAGCACGCCAAGCGTGCATTGGGCACCGTGGACATGTGGTGGGGAGCGAAATGTTCGTCTCGAAGCCGGATGCAGTTTTCTCGCCTAAAAAAATCGGTGCGGGTAGTGTCACTACCCGCACCGATTGCTTGACACCTCGCCCCACGCGCATTAGACTTGCCCGAGAGGTGGAAAAATATGACTGCACCAACATTCTCCGTTGTAATTCCCGCATTTAATGAAGAGGAAGTAATTGCCGAAACATATGCACGCCTAACGGCGGTGATGAAAAAAATGGGCGAGCCGTACGAGCTTGTGTTTGTAAACGACGGAAGCCGCGATAAAACTGCGGAGATTTTAATGTCGTTTTGCATGGAGGACACGGCTGTGCGGCTTGTTGATTTCTCGCGAAACTTTGGCCACATGCCCGCGATTTCCGCCGGAATGGAGTACGCTCGCGGCGACGCTATTTTTATAATTGACGCAGATTTGCAAGACCCTCCCGAACTTTTTCCCCAAATGGCGGAAAAATGGCGCGAGGGCTTTTTTGTTGTTTACGGTCAACGCGAGAAGCGCAAGGGAGAGTCACTTTTCAAAAAAGTTTCCGCGAAAATTTTTTATCGATTTATCCGACGCATGACATCGGTTGACATGCCTCTTGATACAGGGGAATTTCGACTGATCGACCGCGCCGTTTGCGACGCGGTGAACAAACTGCCCGAAAAAAGCCGCTATATCCGCGGCCTTGTAAGCTGGGTCGGCTTTCGCCAAACCGCCGTATTGTATGTACGCCAAGAGCGTTTTGCGGGGAAAACAAAATATCCCCTGCGTAAAATGGTCGCCTTCGCAATGGACGCCGTGATGTCCTTCTCCTACAAACCCCTCAAACTTGCAACAACTCTGGGCTTTTTAATCTCCCTGACGGGCTTCATCTACCTCGCAATCATCCTGTACCAAGCCCTTTTCACCGACACAACCGTCGCCGGCTGGGCATCAACCACAGGCATCGTCGTATTCACCCAAGGCATCGTGCTGATGATTTTGGGCATAATGGGCGAATACATCGGTCGCATTTACGACGAAATAAAAAACCGCCCGGCATACATCGTCCGAGCGGTCATTGATAAAAAATCTCTTGGCAACCGGTAAAACCGTATCCGGCTTCGAGACGTAATGTCGCCTCCCGCCAGATTCCCACGGTGCCCAATGCACGCTTGGCGTGCTTTTTTAGTAGCGGCGATAGAGGCCGATAACCTTGCCCAAAACATCACATTCTCGCGTGCGAATCGGCTCAAATGCGGCGTTGGCGGGGTCGAGGCGGATAAACTCGCCGTCGCGATAAAATGTTTTAACCGTAGCGGAGTCTTCAATCAGCGCGATTACAATATCGCCGTCACTGGCGTCTTGCTGTTGGCGAACAAGCACCAAATCGCCGTCAAGAATCCCCTCATCCGTCATCGAATCGCCCTTCACATGCAACATAAAGCACGTGTCATTCTTTACATAATCAATCGGGATCGGAAACGTGTCTTCGATATTTTCCTCCGCCAAAATCGGAACACCGGCGGCAACGCGCCCGACAATCGGCACGTTTACCATTTCTCGCGTTCCGCTGTAAAAATCCTCCTCAAGGATTTCGGTCGATCGGTTCTTCGAAGGCGAGCGGCGAATATACCCTTTGCGCTCAAGCGTCTCGAGGTGCGCATGAACCGTCGAAGTTGAGCTTAGCCCAACCGCGTCACAAATCTCCCGCACCGTAGGCGGATACCCGTTTTTACGAATTTCCGCTTTTAAAAAATCCAAAACCTTCTGCTGTTTTGCAGACAACTTCCCTGTCATATAAATCGCTCCTTTGTTTGCGCTTATGTATAAAATATCACACATTTGTAACACTTGCAAACATTTGTTCAACGCGACCGCAAAAATTTACGAAAATTTCAAATCGGTGCGGGTAGCCACACTACCCGCACCGATTCTGCACGTAAAAAATAATTTACACACCGCTTGTATGGTGGTAGACTTGGCTTGGTGATTTTTGTGAAGAAAAACAGAGATATTTTTGATGTTTTGGTCGGCGCGTCGTTGTTGGTTGTTGTTGGAATTATGCCGCTTATTGCGCGATTGGCTTGGCGGCCGCTTCATCCGGAGCTTTCGAACCTCTTTTCTTTTGACGGTTACCCCGATTTTTTATCATATTGGAAGAGCATTTTTGTACTTTTTCCCGCGATTGCAATCGCATTTTTATATGTAAGTGATCTGATTACTCGCGGCAACTTGCCCGATTTACGAAAATTTATTAAGAAACCGCCCGTTATTTTTTCGGGTGTGTTTCTTATTTTTATGCTTATTTCTACTGTGTTTTCACAGTTTTCGAGAACGGCATGGCTCGGCACATATCACCGCGACGAGGGCGCGTTTATGTGGATGGCGTATTTCGTTATCTTCTTTGCGGCGGTGCATTTTGGGCGAAAAATTGAAAACGCGAAATATATTTTGTACGCACTTGCGTTTTCGTCGATAATTATGGGCGCGATTGGTGTAAGCCAGTTTGCGGGACGCGATTTTTTTAACACCGGCTTGGCGCAATGGCTTGTTACTGTCGGTACGCCCTTTTTCGACCAGCGCAGCGACATCACAATCGCGTTTGAAATCGCATACGGTACGCTTTTTAACCCAAATACTTTTGGCAAATATTCGGCGATGTTAAGCCCTGTTTTAATTATCTCCGCCATTACATTGTTTATTTCCGCGCATGTTAAAAAAGACAAACGGTTTATCGCAGCAAGTGCGGTCGTATTTCTTGCCGGATTGTTGATGCTTTTCAGCGTTTTCGCAAGCAGTTCGCTCGGCGGGCTGATCGGCATTATTACGGCGGCGATTGTGCTTGCCGTGACTTTGCTTGTGTTCGGGATAAATTTCATTCGGCGATCGGAAGAAAAAATCACGCCGCCACAAAAACGAACGATGGTTATTGCGGCAGTATCGTCACTTGGATTAATTTTGGCCATGATTGTTGCGATCGGCCTTTTCCCGCCGCTTAACGAGCGCGTAACGTTTTTGTTTAACAGAATCGGGCGCGAAATGGCCGCCGATACAACCGCGATGAATAACTATGTATTTAATGAAAACGTGATGACCGTCTACGGATCGGACGGGAAGATATTAAGCCTGACGGTGCATGGAAGTGACGGCGAGTTGACTGCGATAACCGTGCGCGATGCGGCAGGCAATGAAGTTTTGCCCGCAAGCCAATACACACCGCCCGAGCTTCTGTTCGACGGCGAAGAGGTTCCCCGGATTCCGGCAACGACTTATACTTATGAAATTCCAAACTATCGCGAGGTAACAATTGCAAAGGCACCACATGAATTTGCGTATCTTCATGCCGGCAACGTAGAGCCGTTTTTTCTGGCATATGATAATGGGCGGATTTACGGCATTCACGGTGTTATGCATATGGGTGTTATATTCGACACGCGACCCGGTGCATTGCTCGATTTGCACCGCGATATTCCTGCTTGGGGATTCGAAGGCCGCGAAACATGGGGCTCGAGCCGTGGTTATATTTGGTCGCGTTCGTTCCCGCTTATGCCGTCCCGAACTATAATCGGCAGCGGGCCTGACTCGTTTATCAATGTTTTTCCGAATCATGACATGGTTTCGGGGCGGCGTTATTTCAACAATCCCTATCAAATCGTCGACAAGGCGCACAATTTCTTCATCCAAACATGGATTACAACCGGCGGAATATCCGCACTCGCGCTTTTCGGGCTTTTTGGACACTACATTATTACTACATTCCTCTCGCTTGCGAAATCCAAAGACGAACCGATTTTCTCGTTTGGCTTGCGGCTTGGGTTGCTTGCGGGGATATCCGCGTTTTGTATGGCCGGCATGGCTACGGATACTACTATTGGGTCGATGGGCGTGTTTATTGTGCTTTTGGGGGTTGGGTATGGGGTTAATGTTAAAACCTCGGGGGCGC
>WRHA01000312.1 GCA_009783395.1 Defluviitaleaceae bacterium | reverse complement strand
TTAACAATCGCCTCGAGTTCACCAATTCGTTCGAAAGCTGACTAAGGGTATCCCACCGCTCCATGGGGAAACTCATTGCGTAGGTGTATTCTTCGTCGACGTGCAAAACTCGGTTTCCGCCATAAATTGCAATAATGGCGGTGATTGCCAATACAATGGCAAACCCCAAAAACAGTTTGTTCCTAATCTTCATATTTTTAATCATAGCTCCGCGGAGTATATTTCAACTCCTGCCTCCCTTCTCTTTTTGGAGTTTTGCATAATCCCCCTATCCAAAAAAGGTACAGTTTTTTAAACGAAGTTTTTATAGTCGACGCACATTTTCGGATTTTAACGAGCATATCACAGAAAATTGTCGTATACAATCCGAAAGTTTGTAGAATTTCAATGTAATTTGAAAAAAAAGCACGCCAAGCGTGCATTGGACACCGTGGACATATGGTGGGGAGCGAAATGTTCGTCTCGAAGCCGGATGCAGTTTTCTGGTCTAAAAAAAAATCGGTGCGGGTAGTGTCACTACCCGCACCGATTTTTTTTGCGTTTCTTCATTTACATAGATCGCCTTATCATTCGAGATGCTTGGCAAGCAACTCATTTATAGCTTTAGGATCCGCTTTGCCCGCAAGCTTTTTCATGACTTGCCCGACGAGAAAATTAAAAAGCTTTGTATTGCCGGCCTTGTATTGCTCCACAGAGCTTGCTTGTTCGACCAACACATCCTTGATGGTTTTTTCGATCAAACCGGTGTCGTTAACCATGCCGAGCTGATTCTCCTCGACATATTGCTCCGGGTCAATGCCGTCCTTCCATACCAACAGCAACAATTTTTTCGCAACGGCGCGATTGATTGTTTTGTTGTCAACCAGTTCCATGATTTTGGCAAATTTCCGGCAATCAATTTTAATATCGTCCTCGCCCTTGTTATCGCCCTTGGCAATACTAAGCAGCTCGACAATAATCCAATTAACAACTTCCTTGGGATTGTCAAAATGCTTCAAAGTGCCGTCAAAAATATCGGCAAGATTTTTGCTCCCGATAATAATATTGCTGTCATAGTCGGAAAGCCCCAGTTTCTCCGTAAGCCTGATAAATTTATCATGAGCCGGCTCGGGAAGATTTTCTCGTACATACGAAATCCAAGCATCGTCAATTTCAATCGGCATGATTTCGGGATTCGGAAAATAACGATAATCGGCGACACCTTCTTTTTCGCGCATCGAAAAAGTTTCGCCGATATTATCATCCCATCGACGCGTTTCCTGCACCAAAGCCTCGCTTCCCGTTTCAAGCGCATTAATTTGCCGCCCGGATTCAAAAGCAATTGCTGATGCAATCGCTTTTAGCGAGTTCATATTTTTAATCTCCGTGCGTGTTCCAAGCTCCGAACTGCCCTTTTCGCGCACAGAAATATTTACATCGCAACGCATCGAACCCTCTTGCATTTTGCAATCCGATACCCCGGCAAAACTCAACAATACACGTAACTTTTCCAAATAAGCAACAACCTCTTCCGCCGTTCGAAAATCCGGATTGCTTACAATTTCAACAAGCGGAACCGATGTGCGATTAAAATCCACTAAAGACGCGCCGATTCGATTGTCATGCACAAGCTTTCCGGCATCTTCCTCAATGTGTATTTGCGCCAACGTAATTTTTCGCCTACCCTCCGATGTTTCAATTTCAACCCAACCATCACGGCATATTGGCGCAAACAGCTGAGTAATTTGACATCCGCTCGGCAAATCCGGATAAAAATAATTTTTTTTATCAAAGGTCATAACCGGAGTAATTTTGCTGTTTGTAACCAAAGCGGCGGCAAGTGCCAATTCGACGGCCTTTTTATTGGTAACGGGGGGCGTTCCGGGCATACCGCAACAGGCGGGGCAAACATTTTCATTTGCATCCGCACCAAATTTGGCCGAACACGAACAAAACAGCTTTGTTTCCGTCGCCAATTCCACATGAACCTCTAAGCCCATAACGGTTTCGTATTTCATTTGCACACCTCCCAAGCAGACAATAATAAATCTTCCCGTTTCACATTTGCGATAAGCTGTATACCCTTTCCGTTATGCGGAAATGAAACGGACGGCAGTCCCGCCAAAGCAGCCGGCGCAAAAAGCGAAAGATTTTCATAAGGGTTTTCACTAATTTGGCAAGGCATCGCAATAACATCGTAATCATCAAACCGCAGCGATTCTTTAATAAGACGGCGAATTTTCATAGCTTTTTCGTAATACGGGGTGTACCAATCTTGCGACAACACCATAGCCCCCATGATGGCGGCTAATTTAACATTCGCGCCAAACCCCTCTGAGCGCGTCTTGGTATAAAGATCATTGATCCCTCTAAAATCCGGCGCACGATAACCAAATTTTATTCCGTCGTATCGACTGATATTATTGCCGAGTTCCGCACAGCAAAGGATGTACATAACTTGCCTGTACACATCAAAATACTCAAGCTCGATGTCTACCGTCCGAAAATTTTCGGCCAAACCGAAGTCGGAAAGAGATTTGGGCACGCCAACCCTTATATCCTTGACGGAGGCCGCATAGCTGTAATTTTCTTCCGAAAACATAGCACCGTCCTTCGAATCACGGCCCGCAATTTTTGAAAGAAGCGCGAACCCGTCCGATAAGTTTTTACACACCACCCCAATTTGATCCATCGAGGAAACCGATTGAACCAATCCGAATCGCGACACCGTTCCATACGTCGGACGAATATAGCAACAGCCGTTTTCTGCCGCTTGTTTGCGATATTTTCCAAATACGTCATTGGATAGGGCATACTGCGCCCTTCCCTCCGAAACGACCTGTATCGCGTCCAAAGCCTCGCCACTCTCGTCGAAAAATGAAGGCACGCAAAATTCATCCATTGCTGTTTTTCCGGCGATTTCATAGCCGGAGTCCATCAATCGATTTACAATTGTTGCGTTAACAGGCGAAACAAATCCATCCAATATCTTGGAGCCGACCGTAATCGGCATATCCTTTTGCATGATGCAATCTTCTAACGCTACCAAACCACTCACCGCAATCATCCCTCTCGCTTGGAGTCAGTCAACAGTCTTAGGAACTTGAAAATAACCGCCGTATTGCTCCGGCGCATTAGACAACAGCGTTTCTTTGGATATGTTTTTTGCAACGACGTCTTCCCGAAGCACATTTTTTATATCCAGCACGGTAAACATCGCATCAACGCCATCTGTGTCAATATTTTTCAACAAACCAAAGCTGTCGACCAACACACGCGATTGATCCTCTATCGTCGCACGTTCCGATTCCGACAGCGAAAACTTAACCATCCCGGCAAATTTATCAATCTGCATAATCGACCCCTACCTAATCTTAATATGAGCTTCGCGCAGTTGCATTTCGGTAACTTCGCCCGGCGCACCCAACAGCAAATCCTGTGCGTTTGCGTTCATGGGAAACGCAACCACCTCGCGAATACTTTCCTGTTCCGTAAGCAACATCACGATTCTGTCGAGTCCCGGTGCCATTCCGGCATGTGGCGGCGCACCGTAATGGAACGCATTAAAAAGCGCGGAAAATTTCGCTTCGATATCTTTTTGCGTGTACCCTGCGATTTCGAATGCCTTTAACATTACATCGGGGCGATGATTCCGAACCGCGCCCGACGAAAGCTCAACACCATTGCAAACAATATCGTATTGAAATGCTTTGATATCCAGCGGATTCATAGTCTCCAGGGCGTGCATTTCACCCTGGGGCATCGAAAATGGATTATGGGTGAACTCAATCGCGCCGGTTTCCTCATTTTCTTCATACATAGGAAAATCGGTAATAAAACAGAATTCGAATTTATTTTTGTTAATCAAGTCAAGCCGTTTTCCCAGCTCTGTTCGAATTTGCCCCGACAACTTATCAACTATTTTCGGCGCATCGCATATGAAAAACAATGTGTCGTTTGCCTTTATTCCCAGCATCGAAATTAAGGCCTGTTGTTTTTCCGGCGTAAGGAATTTAACAATCGGGCCTTTTAAAACCATATCTTCAAGCACGGAGATGTATCCCAATCCCTTCATGCCAACTTCTTCGGTTGCAAATGCGAGCATTTTTTCAAAAAATGATTTCGAAGAATTTGCGCAATTAGGCGCGACAATTCCTCTAACGGGCTTTTTTCTAAACGGCGCGAAATCCACATCGGCAAAAAATTCGGTCAAATCCTCAATAATAAGAGGGTTTCGCAAATCCGGCTTGTCCGTTCCGTACTTCAACATGCTTTGCGCAAAGGGTATGCGCACAAACGGCGCACCGCTCATCTCCTTGTCGGAAAATTTTGTAAACGTATCGCACATCACTTTTTCCGCAACGGCAAAAACATCTTCCTGTGTGGCAAACGCCATCTCAAAATCCAACTGATAAAATTCCCCCGGCGAACGATCCGCTCGTGAATCCTCATCACGGAAACACGGTGCGATTTGAAAATATTTATCAAACCCGGACACCATTAGCAGCTGTTTAAATATTTGAGGTGCCTGCGGCAGGGCATAAAACATACCATGATGCTTTCGGCTGGGAACCAAATAGTCCCGTGCGCCTTCGGGCGAAGACGAAGTCAAAATAGGCGTCTGGATTTCCAAAAATCCAAGCTCCTCCATTTTCGAACGGATAAAACGAGTAATTTCCGAACGCTTTACAATATTTTGATGCATAGATGGGTTTCGCAAATCCAAGAATCTGTATTGCAATCGAACATCTTCACGTGTTTGCGTGGATTCCTCAACATCGAAGGGCAATTGGGAAACCGATTTTCCCAAAACGGTCAAATTATCAACCTTCAGCTCAACCTCGCCCGTAGAAAGTCTCGGATTAACTGTTTCGGCATCCCTTTCTCGCAAAGCTCCTTCAACGGAGATGACGCACTCCTTGTTGACCCCGGACATATAAGACTCGTCGTTGATGACAATCTGTGTGACGCCGTAATGGTCGCGCAGATGGATAAATGTTACCCCGCCGTGGTCACGAATGGTGTCTACCCATCCCGCCAATTTAACGGTTTGCCCGATGTTGCCCTTGCGTAATTCTTCACAATTGTGCGTTCTGTACAGGTTCACGTTAATCCTCCTTATAATAAAAAAAGCCCTCAAAAACACTGTTTTTGAGGGACGAGAAATTTCCCGCGGTGCCACCCACATTGACGCAAATGCGCCCACTTAATTTCATTATTAAATTGAAGGCAGAGTGTTGCTCGTTCTACTACTCCCTTAATCGGTGCTTTCAGCCACGACACCGAATCTCTTTTAAGGTTTCCGAAAAGACGAGGTCTCTCCTCTGTTACAGGCACTAAATTCGCCTACAATTCCGCATTATTACACTCGTCAAGCTTGATGTCAAGCGCGCCCCACCTTTAAAAGTTTGAGAAAAGTTTGAGATTTAGCGCGGCTAACAGTTTATCGCCTAAATAACCCTGCTCTTTTTGAATATTGTGTCCTACCAGCAAACGGGTATACGCAAATTCTGTGCCGGAGTTCAAAATAAATCTCGCACCCTTTGCCAGCATATGCTTTGTGGTTTCATATGGCTCAGGGTTTGTGCTTTCGTCATAAGATGCAAAATAAAATGCAATGTTCATTTCCCTGCACTTTTCATACAGATAATCAACCGAGTCGTGTTTTGTGTTCGATGCATTCAAACACATCGTAAAGCTGTGGTAAGTACCATGCAACACAGCTTTAAGACCCTGCAAATTAATTCGCGAGTAGTCGAGGCCAACATAGGGCATGACTAAAAGCACATTATTTTCCAGTTTTACAATTTTGTCCAACAAGTTTTCCGACGAACCCGAGAGCTTTTTATAATATTCGGAAACCGTAAGTTTATTGTCCTTATATATTGCGAAATCATGACCGGTGCAACTTGAAAAGTTGTCTGTAAACGGGAGGGCTTGGGTTATGTGCTCGGCCCGATAAAAAACGGTTCTTTTTAAATCATAGCTGTACGCAACAAAAACACCGCTTACATTTAAAAACTCCTCGCAAATAAAATTTACGGCGTCGGTAAAATTCTTTCTTCCGTTCGCGCCCTGCCCCCTGCCGTTTTTGCCATCAAGCGGCGCATCGCTTGAAACAAAGACAACGGGTTTATTAAGATGCTTCAGGAGAGTGCTGAACAAAGCCGCTGTATATGCCAAAGTATCGGTACCATGCGTGACGATTAAACCGTCGCACGCCGCCAATTTTTCGGCTGTATGCTTTTGTTGCAACAATTTTACAAACCCGTCCCATGTGCCAACCGTTATATTCTCGCTTAAAATTTTTGGCTCTGATTCAATCGGCACGTCGAAAATCGCTTTACCGGGATATTTTTGCTGATACCTCTTTATCTCCGCGTTAATAATAGAGTCCGACTGATCAACGTTTCGAACACCATCGTTTGCGCAGGAACCAAATGTCCCCCCGGTTACAATTATCAATATTTTTGCCATAAAATTCTACCTCCCGACCATATTATCCCTAATTCATGTTTGCTAAATGCGTCTGGTTTATTCCGACGGCTGTGAAGCTTGATTCGTAATTAACCAAAGCATTTCCGACCGGTGCCATCGTGAATGTAAACCGCGGCCCGGATTGCGCGAGGGTGTCGAGCCCCAGTGCCATTCCCAGCGGAACAGAAACGATTTCCGGCTCGAGACTGCCGAGGCGGTCGGAAATGGCTTGGGCCGCGGCGTTGCAAATTTCGTTTGCGAGAACGGTGTTTACGCTTATGGTCGGCTTTGCTTCGGG
>WRHA01000311.1 GCA_009783395.1 Defluviitaleaceae bacterium | reverse complement strand
GCCAACGCCAACGCCAACGCCAACTCCCACGCCAACACCCACACCAACTCCCACGCCAACCCCAACGCCAACACCCGCACCAACCCCTGCCCCCACTCCGGTTCCCGCCGCCGATGCGCACATCATGCGCTTCGCAGTCGGCGCATCAACCTTCATTTATCGAGGCGAAACAACCATGCTTGAAGCCGCGCCGTTTATCGACGGAGGCCGCACAATGGTGCCGTTTCGCGCAATCGCAACGGGGCTTGGCGCGGAAATTGATTGGATTTCGGAAACACGCACCGTCGTATTCGAACGCGACGCAATCTCCGCAGATTTAACAATCGGCACAGCACTGTACGATAGTGACGGCGACTACATGGGAACGCCCGTTATCGTAAACGACCGCACCTTCGTGCCGCTCCGCCACGTATCGCAAGTTTTCGGCCTGGACGTACGCTGGGACGAAGCAAATCAAGCGATTTATATTTATTAGCCGCGCCCAAGGAAAAGTATGATATGCGAAAAATGTGACAAGGGCGGCACAAATAGTGCCGCCCAAAACACAGCAAAAAACGCCTTGCCGAAACAAGACGTTTTCAGAAACTCCTTTTACACATGGCAAATGAGCTAAATCAATCCTAGCACGATACGTGACAAGCTGTCAAGTGCTTCGGACTAAAAACGGAACGCACGTTCGCAGTGTCGACAGAGGGCATAATAAACTCTCCGCCATACTATGTTCAAAATAAAACGATGTGATCAACAAAAAGTATGTATCTCTGCGCTCAATTACAACCATGAAACGCTCATCTTCCAAAAGAATATGAATTCGTACCCGTGTTCCGATATTCTCCTCCCAAACCTTCATCCCGTCATGTTTACAATTTTCAATGAAGCTTCGAATCCACTTAATTCGTTCGCATCTGCGCATATCCGGCAAACGAATACCATCATTATTATAGTCCTGATGTGTAACATGGATAAATGCTTCTTCTTTGCTCCCCGTCTACCATCACATCACTATTGTCGTTCTCCAAATGACAACTTTCGTCACAATACAAATTAAATTTCACATTTGTCCCCCCATCACGTCAACAGCATCCTGTCCGAAAGCATTTCCTCGCCGCTTGCGGATTCGAACATTTTAAGCAAATCCTGCACGGTAAGGTTTGCCTTCTCTTCGCCCTTCATGTCCAGAATGATTTTTCCGTCATGCATCATTACAATGCGGTTGCCGTTTTTGAGGGCATCGCGCATGTTATGGGTGACGCAGAGTGTCGTAAGCCCGTAATTGTGTACGATTTTATTTGTGAGGTCCAGGACGGTTTTGGCGGTTTTGGGGTCGAGGGCGGCGGTGTGCTCGTCTAAAAGCAAAACACGCGGCTCTTTAAGCGTCGCCATAAGAAGCGAGAGTGCTTGCCGCTGACCGCCGGAAAGTAGCCCAACCTTGTCTTTCAGGCGCGTTTCAAGCCCCAGCCCAAGCGTCGCAAGCCTCTCGCGATAAAACTTGCGTTCGCCTTTGCGAATATGCCAGCCCAAGCCGCGAAATTTTCCGCGCCGAAACGCAAGCGCGAGATTTTCTTCGATGCTCATATCGGCGGCAGTTCCCGCACGGGGATCTTGAAACACGCGCCCGAGATATAATGCGCGTTTGTATTCGGGATAATTTGTGACATTTACGCCGTCGACGGTAATTGTGCCGATGTCGGGGAAAAGCGTCCCCGCAACGATGTTAAGCATCGTGCTTTTTCCCGCGCCGTTTCCACCGATTACGGTTACATAATCGCCGCGTTCAAGCTGCAGCGAAACGCCTCGAATCGCATGTTTTTCAATCGGCGTGCCGGGGTCGAAGGTTTTGTTTACGTTTTCAATGTTTAGCATTTTATGCCCCCCTCGCTGCATTTTTGCGACTTTTTGCAGCCCTGAATTTCTCAAGAATAAGCGGCATAACAAGCGCGATTGTAACAATTACGGCGGTAACAAGGCGCAAATCCGTCGGACGCATAAATTCGACCCCGAGCGCGAGTGCGATAATAAACCGATAAATAATCGAGCCGATAACAATCGCGATAAGATGCGTCCAAAACATTCGCGGGCGGAAAAGCACTTCGGCAATAATAACCGATGCAAGCCCAACAACAATCGTTCCTATCCCCATATCAACCGAAGCAAATCCCTGCTGTTGCGCCCAAAGAGAACCTGCCAGCGCGACAAGCCCGTTCGAAAACATCAAGCAGGCAATCACAGTCCAGTCCGTATTAATTCCCTGCGCCTTAACCATTTGCGCATTATTTCCCGTAGCCCGAACCGCACTGCCAAACTCCGTCCCCATAAAGCAGTAAAGCAACACACACGCCACAACAACGATTACGATGCTTACCACAATAACCGCATTCATGCGCGAAAGTCCCCAGTCCTGCAAGAACGTAAACACCGTCGTAACGCGCCAGGGTCCGTGCGGCGGCAAAGCAATATTAGACGTATCCATTATGCGAATGACAATCGAATACGCCGCAACCATTGTTAAAATACCCGCCAAAATCGACGGAATTTTCAACTTTGTATGTAAAATCCCCGTGGTAAGGCCGGCAATCATTCCTGTAAGCATAGCAATAACCGTAATCAAAAACGGATTACTAAGCGCGACATACGGATCGGAAATAAGCCGCGCCGTCATTCCCGCGCCCACGATAATAGAACCCTCGACGGACAGATCCGGCATTTTTAGTATACGAAAAGTCAAATAAACACCAATTGCCATAAGCGAAAAAATTAGCCCTAATGAAATCGCGCCTTGAATAATTAACATCTAACCCGTACTCCTTCACGCAAACTTCCTTTTTTTAAAGAACAAAAACCGCATCCGGCAATGGCGGGCGTTCTTTGCCCGCACCCTTCGAGACGTAATGTCGCCCCCCTCCGGATGTCCACGGTGTCCAATGCACGCTTGGCGTGCTATGGGATTATTACGTCGATTTCGAATATGTGACCGTCATTAAATTTTAGCGGTACGCAAACAATTTTTGCGGTTTTTTGTGATATGGGGAAATCTTCGGCTACCGCGTTAAAGCGAAGCTGTGGCGTGCGGATGTCGACGGCGATTTCCTTGCCGGCAAAAATAGTTGCGACATTGCCGGAAATTATGTTCGCGAGTTCGGACACGGCGGATTTTGCCATGTCCTCTCTAAGCGACGTTACCGAAAACCCATGCATCATTCGCGACACAATAAAACAGCCCGCGTGTTCGCTCATATTGTAGACAATCTCTCCCTCAAAGGCCCCGAAGATGTCCACCGAAACGGTTACTTCCGAAACGGTGTACGGGTTTGTTTTTAAAAATATCTTCCCCAAAGACGGAGTTTCTTGGCATATCGTAGCGAAAACGCGCTGGGCACCCTGCACAAATGCGTTTACATAAGAAGCATCCATTTATTCATCATCCGATTCAAGCTTCTTTTCTTTTTTCTCAAAAAGTGAGCCAAGGTTCAGTTTTGATAAAATGCCCGGCACCAAGTCTACCAGCTTGTTTACGCTGTCGGTATTTTTTACGCTTACAAGCTGAACCGTGCCGTCTGTGATTACGATTACGGCTGTGGGCGTAAGCTTCGCGCCTGCCGCGCCGCCGCCCGCACCCTTCTTTTCGTCGGAGGAATCGGCAAGCCCGGTTCCCACGCCAAAGGTCGCATCAACAAGCGGGATTAATATTACATCGCCGATAGTAACCGGCTCTCCCACAACGGTTTTTGTTGAAACAAAGTCCTCCATTTTGCTGAACAGCATTTGCAAATTCTCGTTAACATTGGTCATTTCAGTCATCCTTCCATAGTTTAAGCAACCATTCCCGAACCGACCTGTGTAACGCAAAGCGCACTATCGGGTACGTTATGCGCAAGATGCTTGCCTTGCCGCGCACGTCGGCATTGTATTTTATAAAAAAGTCGTCGCAGTTAAAATCCCCCGCGAAACGGACATTTTTTCGAATATCAAACATGCCCGCAAGGCTTTCATATAAGCCCAAAACCATCGCCGTATTAAACGGACACCCCGTCCCAATCACTCCCGAAACATCAAAGCACCGTGGTTTTAGGATTTTTAGCAAGCTACCGATCAACGAAACAGCATGTTTCATGATAATTTTTCCTTGCCCGTCTGTCAAGCCGGAATATGCCTCGAGTAGTTGGTCGAAAAGGGTTTCGTCGGTTTTGGGGGGCGGGGCGGATTTTTTAACGGGGGTTTTCTTTTTTGCCTCATGCGTTGTTTTCGAGTTTCCCTTCGGATTTTCCTTCGGATTTCCCTTCGAATTTCCTTGAAGCATTCGGTGCGCCCGGCGTTTAATCCTCCGCCACCATCGCGGAGGCTTGTCCAGCCGGAAAAACAGCACATAGAATTCCGATTTTTCCATTCCGTCGCGCAGCTCGTAGGTGTAGCGCGCAATTTTCAACAACCAGCTTACACGAGCGACAACCTCAGTCTTGCCGTTTTTTGACGCGTTTAAGCTGTACTTTATCGGTGCAATTAAAATCCCAAACACCAACAACGCCAATGCCAAAAACACGCAGACCATCGTTACAAATATATACAGCAATATCTCTATCATTTCTTATTCCTCTTATGCAAATACACCGACGCAAATGTGACGACAAGCGTAGAAAAAATCGTGATTAACACAGCGACGAAAATCGAGATGCTTATAAAAAACTCCAACGGGAACATGTTTATCATTAAATCTACGAACCGTGTTAGCCGCCAAGTTTGGTCGGCGTCATGGAAGAAGAAAATGTAGTGGAAAATGTCCCACGCTCGGGTAAAGTTGAGCGCGGAAATGCCCGCAACCGCAAGCATTAAAATAAAAAAGCCGACAAGCACCTCCCGCGAACATCGCGAAATTAACAAAAGAGGGTTTTCGCGAAAATAAATCATCGCAAAAATAAGCGCGATCAGCGAAAACAGCGCGATATTTCGCGCCATAAAAAGTATGTCGTACAGCTCGCGAACATCGTACATATGCGTTATTTCACGATCGGTAAAAAAATTATCGCCATAGGTGCGGCTTGCGCGTTCTGTATGGCCATGAACCTCGGCGGTTATTCCGTGAAGCGAATCACGCCGCCCGCGCATGTACGCAAGCAACTCGACTGTCACGTGCATTAAATCATCCGGGTCGATGCCAATCTCTGCCGCTGTTTCCGCACGATTATAATGCCAACGAAAAAAAGGCGTAAAAAAAGTGGGAATGATAATACTTTGGCTGATAATCAGCGCAAGCACGCAAAGCGCGGCAGAGTATCCCATAACCCATTTCATTTAAATGCCCCCGTTCCGCATCTGTAAAACATAAAAGCCTCTCAAAGGCATTATATACCATTTTGGATCATCGCGAAATAAACCCGTTCATAAAAAAGGCCGAGCGCGATCCAACATGGCAAATAATCGGCGCGAATAATGCCGCGAACATGATACTTCGTGTGGCTGTAATCCCACGGGCAAACGCCGACTCGCTGAAGTGCCAGCCCCGTAACAAACTCGCCCGCATAAATAAATGCCGCATAGGTAAGCCCGCGAATAATAAAATTCACAGGCTCCAGCAGTACAAAAAAAGGCTCAATAACAAGCACCATGCCGTAAATAAAAAACATCCAGAGGCTGGTGTTTCCGCTAAGCTTGAAATCCTTGCTTCTGAGAGACCCAAGCCCCGTCCACAGCACTTCAATCAGGCACCCAAGTGCCCCGTAAACCAAAAATCGTATAATCATATAGAAAGTATTCCCTGTATAAGGTGTGCGAATACGGCAAGAAAATAACAATTGAAAAAATCGGTGCGGGTAGTGACACTACCCGCACCGATTGCGTTGTGTTATGCTTTGCACAAATTTTTGTGGGACGGTGAAAAAATGTCTGCGAATACGAATACTTTGGTGCTTGCGGAAAAGCCTTCTGTTGCCCGTTCGCTTGGCGCGGTTCTTGGCGCGAAGACGAAAAAAGACGGCTATTACGAAGGTGGTGGCTATATTGTTTCGTGGTGCATCGGGCATTTGTTGGGGCTTGCGCCGCCCGAAGCGTATGACGCAAAATACGCAAAATGGCGCATCGCCGACCTGCCGATTTTGCCGGACAGCTATAAATATTTTCCGAACGAGAAGACAAAAAAGCAGCTCAAAATTTTAAAGGAACTGCTTAACCGTGCCGATGTCGGCGAAGTCGTAAACGCTTGCGACGCGGGGCGCGAGGGAGAGCTTATTTTTCGCCTTGTTTACGAGTTTTGCAAATGCAAAAAACCGCTGAAACGCCTGTGGATTTCGTCGCTTGAGGAAAAGGCGATCTCCGATGGCTTTCGCAATCTTCGCGCGGGCGGCGATTACGACAATTTGCACAGCGCGGCGGTTTGCCGTCAAAACGCGGATTGGGCTGTCGGCATGAATTTCTCGCGGCTTTTTTCGTGCCTGTACAATGGAAATTTATCCATAGGGCGCGTCCAAACGCCTACACTCGCAATGATTGTTGAGCGCGAGCTGAAAATCAAAAATTTCGTCAAAGAGCCGTTTTACATAGTTGAAATTTCGGGCGACGGGCTGGTTGCCGCACGGGAAAAACTGACCGATGCGGCACTTGCGGAGCAAATCCGCGCAAAATGCGACGGACAAACCGCCACAATACAATCCGTAAAACGCGAGCGCAAAACAAACGCACCGCAAAAACTCTACGATTTA